>NZ_JBEFDG010000049.1:0-40289 GCF_040137905.1 Corticimicrobacter sp. | reverse complement strand
GACAGATATTTTATTTTGTAATATTTAATATTTATTAAACACTTTTGATGCAGAAAAGATGGCATCCAATCATGCCAGCTCTTTTCATGCCGGCGTCGACAACTCAGGCGGTGCAAAGCGTCGATTCTGCAGCACAGGCAGGCTGGCACGCGCCTGGACCAGGCGCTCGGCACTCAGTTCGGCAAAGAGCAGCGCAGGCCCTTCGGCCGCCTGCGCCACGGGCACACCCAGCGGATCGACCACGACGCTCCTGCCGATGTTGCGCGGTCCACACTCATCGGCTGCCACCACATAGACGGTGTTGTCGAGTGCCCGTGCACGCGTGACCAGATCCCAGTGATCCTCCTTGAGCGGTCCGCGCAACCAGGCCGATGGTGCCACCAGCACATCGGCACCATCCAGGGCAAGACGCCGGGCCAGTTCAGGAAAGCGCAGGTCGTAGCAGGTCATCAGCCCGACCTTGAAGCCGGCGATCTCGAGCAGCGGCGGCACACGATCACCCGGTTCGACGTGGCGCGATTCCTGCACCGAAAACGCATCGTACAGATGCAGCTTGTGGTACTGCGCCACGACAGCACCATCACGCAACACCACCAGTACGTTCGACACCTTGTCGCGACCGGGTACGGGCACATGGATGCAAAGCATCACCACGGGCCCATTGCGGGTTTCCGGCAACAATGCCTCGATGAAGGGACCATTCAGCGGTTGCGCCGCCTTGAGCACCATGTCCGGATCGGTGATGTCACGCGCCAGTACCCCTTCCGGCAACACCAGAAGATCAGCACCATGCGCCTGCCGGATCAGCATTCGGCAGGTGGCAATATTGGCGTCCACATCGGAAGAAACGGCAAACTGGCCCAGGGCAACTTTCATGGGCCTTAATTTACTCTATTTCAGCCTCTTTTCTCAGCACATGAATGGGCTTGCCACTTTCGATCATGACGCACATCTTGCCGGTACGGCGGCAATGGTCCTGCACCCGCCAGTAGTCACCCTGGCTGACGCAGCCGGTCTGGCAGATGACCATATCGGCCGCCGCCAGGCTTTCCATGAACAGATGTTCATCATGCAAATCGCGGCTCTCGGCGACCAGCCTGTGCGAAATTCCCGCCTCAGGGGCAATCGAAACACCCTCTTCCAGAACAGTTTCATCGAATTCGACCTGTGCATGCGCAGACACCTGGGGAGTGACAAGACCGGTCGTGGCGACAGGCAGCATGTCTGGTGCCGCAACGGTTGCATATTCCTGCCCCATCCGGCGCAGGTTGCGCTCACGCACCAGTTGCTGCACCTGCTGCATCAGATCGCCGATCCTGCGCAGCAGCGTACGACGACGCTCCAGCCCCGGATGCATGTCCTGCATTGACGCCATGTCCTGCTGCGCCCACATCAGGGCCGTGTCGCGGATCACCAGGCGCGCATGCAGCCGCATCTGCTCGGCCTGCAGGCGGGCGATCTCTGCGGCCTGGGCCTGCAGCAGGTCGCTGCAGCGACGCTGGACCTGAGCGTACTGGCGTACCAGCGCAAGATGTTCCTGGCTGAGTTGCCGATGGCTGGTCGCCAGGTGATTCCGGAAAGAAAGGGTCTTGTTCATTGCAATGGAGTCTCCCGACTGCCGGTCTGCGCGGCAGGCATGCATTTTGATGCGAAAGAGGATGACTTCTATTTTTATTTATTGATTGCGCAAGTGTACCCGACACAAATCCTGGCTGCCAGACAATCTCTCCATCCGTTTAGACAAAAATCAATATATTTAAGCCATTTTAAATACACAAAAGAAATATAAAGCCAAGTTTTTGGTATTTCTGAATAGCCGGCCAACATGCTGAAATACTTTCCATGCGCACACACCCTGCGCGCCCTATTTCAACCATTTCTCTGGATCAGAACCATCATGAAGAAGCATCTGACACTCGCAGCCACGCTGACGCTGGCACTGTTCTCTGGCCTGGCCCATGCTGATCGCCTGGACGATATCAAGCAGGCCGGCGTCCTCAAGGTCGCCGCCTTCGACAGCAACCCACCGTTCGGCTACGTGGACCAGCAGACCCGCCAGATCGTCGGTCTGGATGTGGACTATGCCAAGGCACTGGCCGACAAGCTGGGAGTACGGCTCGAGATCCTGCCGACCAATCCGGCCAACCGCGTGCCACTGCTGACATCCAGGAAGGTCGATCTGGTCCTGGCCAACTTCACCATCACCGAAGAGCGCGCCAAGCAGGTCGACTTTAGCATCCCCTATTTCGCCTCCGGCCAGCAGTTCGTCGCCAAAAAAGGCGTGCTCAGTTCACCTGAGCAGTTGAACAGCCTGCGGATTGGCGTCGACAAGGGCACCGTCAACGAAATCGTGCTGCGTGAAAATTACCCCGGTGCCACTCTGGTGGCCTATGACGACACGCCATTCGCCTTCACCGCACTGCGCAATGGCAATGTGCAGGCCATCACCCAGGACGGCCCCAAGCTGATCGGCCTGCTGGCCAACGTACCCGACAAGGAAAACTACGAGATCCCGGCCTTCTCGATCTCCGACGATCTGATCGGCATCGGCATCCCCAAGGGAGAGACCGCACTCAAGTCCTTCGTCGACGAAACCCTGGTCGAGCTGGAATCCAGTGGTCGCGCCCAGCAGATCTACGATGCCTGGTTCGGCCCCGACACCAAAACGCCGCTGGAACGCATCTACAAGATCGGCGACAAGCAGTAAATGCCCCCCGATTTCTGGCTGGCCCCCAAGTATCTCGGCTGGCTGATTCAGGGGTTCGGCGTCACGGTATTGCTATCGGCCATCGTGGCGCTGCTCTCCACCCTGCTGGGCTTCCTGGTCTGCCTGGCGCGGCTGTCCGGCCGTGCCGCGCTGGCCTGGCCGGCGCGTGCCTATCTCAGCCTGTTTCGCAACACCCCGCTGCTGGTGCAACTGTTTTTCTGGTATTTCGGTGCTTCGGCCCTGATGCCCGCCTGGCTGGTGCAATGGCTGAACATGCCCCACGTCTGGTCGCTGACCCTGTTCGACATCCGCTGGCCAACCTTCGAAATGCTGGCCGCCATCTGGGGGCTGACACTGTACACGGCAGCATTCATCGCGGAAGAGTTTCGTGCGGGCGTGCGCGGCGTACCGCCCGGACAATGGGCAGCAGCAGCCTCGGTCGGCATGCGTCCCCTGCAGGTCTGGCGCTGGATTGTCATGCCCCAGGCCGTGCGCAATGCCCTGCCGGCACTCGCAGGCCAATATATGAATACCGTCAAGAATACCTCGCTGGCCATGGCGATCGGGCTGGCCGAACTTTCCTATGCCTCACGCCAGGTGGAAACCGAGACCTTCCGCACGTTCCAGTCATTCGGCATCGCCACGTTGCTGTATGTCGCCCTGGTCGTGCTGATCGAAGTCGGCGTCCAGTGGCTGCAGCGACGCCGGCTGGCCGTACACATGGGGCAATGATGATCCGCCTGTACCGATCACGCTGCCCTCATGCCAACGTGCCTAAAGACTGCGCCAAGCGTCTTTCGGTGTAAAAAGGCCCAGTCCATGGATTTTTCCGTCATCTCCAACAACCTGCTCTATTTCCTGATCGGTGCCTATCCCTACGGCCCGCTGGGCGGTGCCGCACTGACGCTGATCCTGAGCATCCTGTCGGCAGTGGCCTCGGCCGCCCTCGGTCTGGTACTGGGCATTGCCCTGGCCATGACGCGCGGGGCAGCACACACGCTGCTGTTGACGGTACTCGGCTTTTTCCGGGCCATCCCGGTGATCATGCTGATCTTCTGGACCTATTTCCTGCTGCCGATCGTCTTCGGTATCAATGCCCCAGGTCTGGCCACCGTGGTCTGCGCGCTGTCGCTGATCGGCGGTGCCTACCTGGCCCACGCCGTGCATGCCGGCATCCGCAGCCTGCCGACCGGCCAGATGCAGGCCGCCCGTGCGCTGGGCATGCGCCCCTGGCAGGGAATGCGCAGCATCATCCTGCCCCAGGCCCTGCCCATCATGCTGCCGTCGTTCATCAACCAATGGATTGCCCTGATCAAGGACACCTCTTTGGCCTACGTGATCGGCGTGGCAGAGTTGTCATTCGTGGCGACACAGGTCAGCAACCGCGAAATGGTCTATCCCACCGAGATATTCCTGTTCGTGGCACTGATGTACTACATTTTCTGCGCATCGCTGGAATGGCTGGCCAACCGTGCCGCACGCCGCTACGGGCAACACCTGCGGCACGCTTAACCGGCAAAGCCACCCGCATCCAGAAACGCCTGTTCCTCATCCGTGGTCGTGCGTCCCAGTGCGGCATTGCGATGGGGAAAACGGCCAAAACGCCGGATGATATCCAGGTGTTCTTCGGCATAATCCTCGGAACGCCCCAACAGGCGACAGAGTTCGACGCAGCGCATCTGATCGGCCAGATTCTCGGCGTGCATGAACGGCAGATAGACGAACAATCTCAGGCTGACCGGCACCTGCTGGTCCAGACCATTGTCGACACCGGCGCGCGCATAATGCAATGCCAGCCCGTCGGTGGCAAACATGTGGCCGGTATCCCGGAACGCGTTGCGTGGAAACTGGTCGAGCAGGATCATCAGCGCCAACAGGCCATCCGGATCCGAGGCCCAGGCCTCATGCCGGCGATGCGCCGCCGCAAGGTGCGCCTGCATGAAACGGCTGGAAAAATCCTGGTCGAAGACCTCGTCCCTGGAAAACCAGCGCTCGGGGCCGGCTTCTTTCCAGAAATTGACGATGGTGAGAATGGGTTCTTTCGCGGCCGGAATGATGTGCGATGTCATGACTGCCCCCTCGTCGTGTCCGTATTGGGTGCCCGCGATACCGGGCTGCCCGGTGGCATGCGCGGCATGGCGCATGGCTACGGCCGATTGTGCCACAGTTCACCGTTTCTCCATATTCGGCCCACGATTCCTGCAAGGTTGACGCCTAGACTGCAGTCTCACCCATCCACTGCACAGGAGTTCCGCCATGCAATCGACCCGCAGCCTTTCCCGTTCCTTCCGCCTGCTCGGCAGTGCCGCCGTGCTGACCCTGGCCTCACATGCAGCCCTGGCCCAGCCTCCGGCCCCCGGGCCTGACCGCACTCGCCACGAGGCACGCGGCGCATCCACGCCGCATCTCATGGCACACGCCGGCATGCAGGGGGAACGCCCTCTGCGTGGCATGCGCGGACTGGATCTCAGCCGCGAACAGGAAGATCGCATCTTCGCCATCCGCCACGCCGGCGTCCCCGACATGCGCAGTGCGCATCTTGCCATCCGCGATGCACGTCAGGCACTGCACGAACTGGGCAAGGCCGACCGTTTCGACGAGAAACAAGCCGAGCAGCTCAGCACCAGCCTGGCCCAGGCCATTGCGCGCAGCGAAGTGCTGCGACTCAGGACCGACCAGCAGGTGCGGGCCGTGCTGACACCGGAACAGCGCCAGCAATGGGATGAACGGCAAACGCGCCGCCACGGTGGCCCCGACCAGCACGAACCCCGTCACGCGCCGCCGGCAGAGTCCTGATCACAGCAAGTACAGGACCTGTCAGAAAAAATGCCGTTCACGCAAGCGAGTGAACGGCATCAGCCTGTACACGCTGTCATTGAGTCTCAACAGACTCCGCCCCCTGCTCGCCACAGAGGTTCTGCTGCATCAAGTGACGGGCCTCCCCCGCGGAGAGCCCGCGTCCCAGCAAGGCAAACAGCTTGCCGAGCGCTGCTTCGCGGGTCATCGCCCCGCCATTGACCAGTCCCGTCCTGAACAACCGGTCACCTGCGGCATAAACGCCCGATTCGATGGCTCCCGCCTGACATTGGCTGATGGCCACCAGCACGACTCCCTGCGCATGCGCTTGCTGCAGCGCTGCGAGCATGGCGGGATCGTCGGACGGCCCTGTTCCGGTTCCATAGCACTCCAGCACTATGCCCCGTACGCCGGTTGCCAGCAAGGCACCGACCTGCGCAGCCTGCAACCCGGGATAGAACGGCAGGACTGCCAGCGGCACCTCGCTGCATGGCTGGCGATAACACAGTACTTCGGGAATATCTGCCCTGGGCAATGATCCGGACTGCGGCCGGGCCACTACCTGGAAGGCATCCAGGCGCTCGCTGTGAAACTTGGTAGCCCGCACGCCATCCAAACGCTGGCCGCTGAACCAGACATGCACGCCTGCAGGCAACGGCTGCTGCCAGAGCGCCAACGCGCCGAACAGATTGTCCCAGGCATCGGTCGGGGATTCGCACCCCGGCAGCATGGAGCCGGTCAGAACCACGGGTATGGGTGCGTCCGCCAGCAGGAAAGCCAGGGCCGCTGCCGTGTAGGCCAGAGTATCGGTGCCATGCAGCACCAGCACCCCCGCTACGCCTTCATCCACAGCAACCACGATGGCTTCGTGCATCCGCCGCCAATGCACCTGCGACATATTGGCGCTGTCGATCGGCGGCTCGATGGCCTGATAGCGCCACTGTGGCAAGAGATCACGGACATCCGGGGCCAGTTTCGCCTGGCGCGCCGACATCAGGACATCGAATCCTGGTGCCGGCACATAGCCACCGTCCCCCGGCACCATGCCAATGGTACCGCCGGTATACAGAACGAGAATAGGCGCGCCAGACATCACAGCTCCCTGCAAAAAGTCCGATTATCCCTCATCGGGTATCATCGATGTCTTTTCAATGCCTATCCGGCAAGGCTGGTTCCATGTCCCTGTTCAACCTTCCCGCCTGTCCGCAGTGTGCCGAAAACGACACCTACCAGGACGGCAACCTGTATGTCTGTCCGCATTGCGCCAACGAATGGAATGCCGATGCAGCCAGCGGCGAACCTGCCGCAACGTCAGCAGCCGACACACCGCGCAGCGTGCTCGACAGCAACGGCAACCCGCTGGCCGATGGTGACAGCGTCATCCTGACCAAGGATCTCAAGCTCAAGGGCTCTTCGAGCACAATCAAGAAAGGCACCAAGATCAAGGGCATCCGTATCGTGGACGGTGACCATGAAATCGATGCCAAGGTAGATGGCACGGGCGTGCTGCTCAAGGCCTGCTTCCTGAAAAAGGCCTGAGCAGCGCCGCTCCGGCGGTCAGTCGGCCGCCAGGATCACCTTCATGGCCTTTTCCTTGGCCGCATTGCCGAACACCTCATACGCCTTGAGGATATCGGCGAGCCTGAAGCGGTGCGTGATCAACTTGGCCGGCTCGATGCGACCGGACTGCACGGTTTTCATCAGCATGGGCGTGGTATTGGTATTGACCAGCCCGGTCGAGATCGTGATGTTCTGGATCCAGAGTTTTTCCAGATGCAGCTCGACACTCTTGCCATGCACGCCGACATTGGCCACCCGGCCTCCCGGCGCAATGGCATGCTGGCAGACGTCGAACGTCGCCGGAATGCCGACCGCCTCGATGGCCACGTCCACGCCCACACCATCCGTCATGGCCATGAGCTGCTCGACCGCATTGACACGCGTCACGTCGATGACATCGGTTGCACCGAACTGCAAGGCAGCCTCGAGCCGGTTGGGATCGGCATCGAGCATGATCAGGCGTCCTGGCGAATAGAACTGCGCCGTCAGCAAGGCTGCCATGCCCACCGGGCCCGCACCGACGATCGCGACCGTATCGCCCGGCTTGACCTGTCCGGCCAGCACGCCGATCTCGAAGCCGGTGGGCAGGATATCGCTCAGCATCACGAGAGCCTCTTCATCCGCGCCCTCGGGAATCGGGTACAGGCTGTTGTCGGCGTGCGGGATACGTACCTGTTCGGCCTGCGTACCGTCGATCAGGTGCCCCAGTATCCAGCCACCATCGGCGCAATGCGAATAGAGTTGGCGCTTGCAGTTGGGGCAACTGCCGCACGATGTCACGCATGAGATCAGCACCCGGTCGCCCTTCTTGAAATTGCGCACTGCCGCACCCACGTCTTCGACCACGCCCACGCCTTCATGCCCCAACGTCCGACCGGGTTCGACCGCCGGCACATCGCCCTTGAGGATGTGCAGATCGGTCCCGCAAATCGTGGTGCGTGTGATGCGTACGATGGCATCGGTCGGCTTGAGCACGGACGGTGCCGGCTTGTCCTGCCAGTCTTTCTGCCCGGGGCCTTGATATACAAGCGCTTTCATGACTGTCTCCTGGAGTGACGTGTGACGCTTCAATATAAGCCTCTATGACACGACTGTCATGCCGCAGCGCATCGTTCAGGTCTGTGGCTGCACGCTGACCACCTGGTTGCGTCCCTGTGATTTTGCGGTATAGAGTGCCTGATCAGCCTGTTTCATGACCAATGCAATATCTTCCCCCGTACCGGGAAAATGTGCGACTCCCAGCGAGATCGTCAATTCACCGACATCGGGAAACACATACGATGCGACAGCCTGGCGCAACCGTTCGGCCACTTGCTGTGCAATATCCTGACTCGTATCCGGCAGCAGGATCTGGAACTCCTCTCCACCCAACCTGAACAGCCGATCCTGACCGCGCGAACTGGCGCGCATGATCTGCGCCAACTGCACAATCACCTGATCACCCACATCATGGCCATAGGTGTCATTGACACGCTTGAAGTGATCAATATCGAGCACGAGGACAGCAAAGGTCTGGTCGCTGTCCTGCCAGTGCGCGAGTGTTTCTTCCCGAGCCCTGCGATTGAACAGGCCAGTCATGGGATCTGTCTGCGCGTCCAGGTTGAGCTTGCCGATGCGCCGCTGAAGATAGCTCATGCCCTTGAGCAACGCCTTGCGCATCTGTGCCGCCTCGAAATACCAGGCATATACATTGCGAATACGGTCAATGGCGCTTTCGGTATCATCTTCGCGCTGCACCTGATTGGCCAGACGCCACAGCGGCCGCGAAATCACACGGGCCAGCCACCAGGCCAGCAGCAACGTCAGCAACACAGGCGGAATCGAATACAGCAGCACGTCCAGCATCAGCCCCCCCAGATTCGTCAGGGTTGACTCGACCGGTTGCTGTGCCACGACCCCCCAGCGAGCGGCATCGATATGAGCATAGCCAGCCAGCATTTTCTCGTCATGGCTGTTGATGACCGTCTGTGCACCAGCCTTGCCCTGAGTGACCGCAGACACCACGGGATTGTCTGCTGCCTGCTCGCCGATCCTTTCCTGGTCTGCATGATAAATAATCCGGCCACCATGATCGACGACATACAGATTGGAACCGTTATTGCCGGACGGTGTGCCCAGCAGTTCATGCAGGATGTTCTTTTCCTTGAGGCGGATGGTGCCACCGATGAAACCCAGGTAGCGTCCCCGTTCCCCATGAATGGGATAGACAAGGTTGATCACCAGATTGCCGACAGCCGACATATAGGGATCGGTAATCAGGGCGCGCTGTTCGCGCCGGGCCAACAGGGTACCGGGTGTCACCAGCACCTTTCCCTTCAGTTCCAGTGACTCGGGAGAGATGGCCAGCACCCGACCCAGCGCATCCACCACCCCGACCGAATTGAAACTGTTGGTCTGGCTGCGCAGGCGATCCACCTCCTCCTGCAGGAACTCCGTATCCGACATCCGGTCACGCACCAGGGTGCTGGCGTAGGCCAATTGCTGCTGCGCCATGCGCAAAAACATATCGGTACTGCTTGCCAGCTTGCTCGCGTAGGCCTGGTTTGCTTCCAGTGTGGCTGAAATCAACTGGTTGCGCTGCACCAGAAAACTGGCGTAAAGCGTATTGGAAAACACGATCAACGTACTGGCTATGGCCAGCAACAGCATCAGGTGTCGCAGCGTAACGCGCTGCAGCCAGTTCAGGATATTCATAAGCCTGTTTCCGTCAACGCGCACGTCATCCAGACAGCAGCCGTGCCATAACCATCGAATGCTGCCGTATTTTCTGTCTTCGCTGTAAAGCCATGATGTGACCAGAACGTCTCGGCCCCCTGTATCGCCACCAGGCTGATGCCTTCGATGCCCGCCTGGCGCGCCTGACCCAGCAGGTGTGCAACCAGGTGTCCAGCCACCCCCCGGCCACGCGCCGCTACGCCGATGGCCAGATCATGCAGGTGCCAGGAACGGCAATCCTCCTGTCCGGCCAGTGCCTGGTGCAGGCTGGGCGGCGCATCGCCTGCCCAGGGGTGACTCAGCACATAGCCCAACACCGCTCCCTCGGCATCGACGCATACCGCGCATGTCTGAGGCGACACGCGCCATTTGCTGCGCATGACTTCACCATCCTCGAGAATCGAGGCTGGATAGGATTCGGCCTGGATACGAAGGATATCCGGCCAGACGGTTTCGGTCACGGGCAATATGCGCAACATGAAAGGTCAATCCGACACGGTGTTCAGCACACGCTGCCACACCACTGCAAACGATGCCATATCAGGCACCTCCACATCGAATACGTCACTGAGCACCTGACACGCCTCATCGGCACTGCCCAGCGTCATGCGCTCGATCAACGCGCCCTCGGTATCCCGACAGCTCAACTGCGTACCCAACAGGCCATAACGGCCCTGCGGCGTCACTTTCGCCAGGAACGGCATTTTGCAGAAAACAGACGCCGGACTGCTGGAAAGATAATAATTGGTCGCAATATAGTCGACAGGCAGGCAAGGCATCAGGTCAAAGCGATAGATCGGACGCCAGGCCCCCTCGCGCCGAGTCTGCAACAGGTAATCGGTATCATGCCGCAAGATCCGGTAGAGGCCATGCGGAGTCTGCTGCTCATCCGTCGTATCGAGCCGTAGCGGTGCAGTCAGCGTGCCGCCGCCAAAGCCGGCATCGACGACAAAATCACCCACGTCAAGATGGGCCAGCAACAGCATGTGCGAACGTGGCGATATGGCCTGATCGGGCATGCCCCACAACACGCGGGCAGCCAGCCGGGTGATGCGGAAGCCGGACAGTTCCAGAACGCGGGCCAGCAAGCCATTGTGTTCAAAGCAATAACCGCCCCGCCGAACCGGTCCGAGGAGCTTGTTGGCAACCGCCTCCGTGTCGATGGAGACAGGCCGTGCCAGCAAAGGATCAAGATTTTCGAACGGCAACGCCAGGGGATGCAACAGGTGAATGCGCTGCAGCATGTCCAGGGTGGGCGCACGAGTGCCGATATAACCTATTTTCTCGAAATAGGCGGGCAGGATGCTGGTTTCAAGGTCGGTTATCAATGGCAATATTACGCAAAGATCGTAAGCTGCCAGTCAGCATACCGGATTGATACTTCCGCGCAAGCCTTGACAGCCCGACTTCACCCAAATTGAAGATTGGATACGACAGTCCCCCTATAATTCGCCCTCCCAGGCTGATTTCTTACTGTTCTTTCACTGCTCATATGGCCCTGCGCTCCACCGTCTACAAGGCGGACATTCATATCGCCGACAACGACCGTGCCTACTATGGCAGTCACACTGTCACCGTAGCCCGCCATCCGTCGGAAACCGACGAACGCCTGATGGTTCGCCTGCTGGCATTCGCCCTGCAGGCCGATGCCGAGGACAGGCTGGCCTTTACGCGAGGCCTGAGCGAAGCCGACGAACCCGACCTGTGGCGCCATGACCTGACCGGTGCGATCGAACTGTGGATCGAGACCGGCCTGCCGGATGACCGTCGCCTGCTCAAGGCCTGCGGCCGCGCGCAGCAGGTCATTGTGTATGCCTACGGCCGCAATGCCGAACTGTGGTGGGCAGGCATACGCAACAAGCTGACGCGCACGCGCAACCTGACGGTCTACGGCCTGCCGGCCGATGCCACGCAGGCGCTGGCTGGACTGGCCGAACGCGGTATGAGCCTGAACGTGAACGTGCAGGATGCGTCGGCGTGGGTATCGGGCGATGCTGGCGAAGCCAGCGTGGATATTGTCCGCTGGATGCCGGAATCACGCTGACGCGACATTGACAGTCTGTTCTCGCCGGCAGTGCCCTACGCGGAGCGCAGACGAATCCGCGTGATTTCCGACGGCGCACCCAGCCGCATCGGCGGTCCCCAGTAGCCGGTCCCGCGGCTGACATAGACCTGCAGTTCGCCCACGCGCTTGAGCCCGGCCACGAAAGGCTGCTGCATCGGGACAAACAGGTTCCAGGGAACGAACTGCCCGCCATGCGTATGGCCGGACAGTTGCAGCCGGAAGCCGGCCCGTTCGGCCGCCACAGCACTGCGTGGCTGGTGCGCCAGCAATATGCGCACCGCCTCTTCGGGAATCCCTTTTGCCGCCGCAGCCGGATCGCTGCGATGCGCCGGATCGAATGCCCCGCCACTGTAGTCGGTCACGCCGGCCAGCGCCAACAGGGCTGCCTCGCGCCGGATCAGTACATGCTGGTTCATCAGCACGGTCATGCCCAGACCACGGAAGGCCGTCACCCAGGCATCGGCACCGGAGTAATACTCATGATTGCCCGTCACCATGAACACACCGTCACGGGCACGCAATCCAGCCAGCGGAGCCACATGCGGGGCCAGCACATCGGTCTGGCCATCCACCAGGTCGCCGGTCAGGGCAATGATATCGGGCTGCAGGGCATTGGCCGCGTCAACGATGCTCTGGACATAGCCGCGTTTGATCGTCGGCCCCACATGGATATCCGACAGTTGAACAATGGTCAGCCCATCCAGGGACGGCGGCAGCCCCGGCAATGCAATCTCCACCGTTTTGACCCGGGCCAGACGGCGCGCATTGAACACAGCGGCCAGGCTGGCCAGCAGGGTCAGGGCCAGGACTGCCCGTGCGCTACCCTGCAGCACCCCTGCGGACAGAGGATCGAAACCTTGCAGCAACCAGGCCAGGCCGAGTCCCGCATCCCTGATGAAAGTGCCCACCAGCAGGAAGGAAAAGGCACCGAGAGCAATGAATCCGGCCCAGGACAGGATATCGGCCCATGTGCCTTGCGCCGTGCGCTGGCGCAGAAATGCCGAGCAGATGAGAACAAACGACAAGGCCAGCACCAGGCACCCTGCCAGTTGCCAGCCAGGCGACAAGGCCAATGCCGGCATCAGGCGCAGGCCCACATAGCCATGCAGGAACAGACCAACGGCAAGCAGTTTCAGGATAAAGGGCATGGAAAGAACCTGGAGTACGGAAGCTGACGGTATTGTGCAGGATGCTGCGGTGGACGCCCAGCAAAACATCATGCGGCACTGCCAGGACGAATCGACATGCGTCTGGCAGTGATCGAGTCCAGCCTCAGCCCATCCACTCCACCAGCAGCAACCGCAACGCAAACACGATCAGCAGCACCCCCATGGCGCGCTCGAACAGCCAGCCATTGCGCAGAAAGCGGGCCCGTACGGCAGGGTGGGTGAACATCAGGCTGACCAGAACGAACCACAGTGCATTGACGACACACATCCACACGCCATACAGCGCCTGGATCGCCAGCGGCGTCGAAGTGCTGACCACGGTCGTGAATACCGCCAGGAAAAACAAGGTCGCCTTTGGATTGGTGGCATTGGTCAGGAAACCCGTCCAGAACGCACGTACCGCCCCCTGGCGAAGTGCTTCCTGGGAGCCCTCCGAATCATGCGCATCGGCTCCCGCTGGCCGACTGCGCAGGAACTGCACACCCAGGTATATCAGATAGCCGCCCCCCAGCAGGCGTACGACATCCATCAGCCAGGGGGTTGTATGCAAGAGTGCGCTGACCCCCACCAGCGTATAGACAACATGAACCGAAATGCCCAGGCCGATGCCCAGCGCAGTCAATATCCCGGCCCGGCGGCCATAGCGGACACTCTGGCGTACCGTGACGGCGAAGTCAGGCCCAGGAGCCACGACGGCCAGGAAATGGATCAGCGCCAACCCCAGAAATTCACCCCAGATACTGCCTGTCATGCCATGCTCCCGTTTGCCTGGCCGCCATTGTATTCACCGGAGCTGATTGCGATAATAGCCACCCAATGTAAATCATTCATTCCTCATGAGCACAAATCAGGTCACGGCACTGATGGATGAGATGGCCGTTTTCGTCTGTGTCGTGGAAGCCGGCAGTTTCTCCGCCGCCGCCCGGCACCTGGGTTCGACCCCCTCTGCCGTCAGCCGGGCCATCGCCCGGCTCGAAAAGGGGCTCGGGACACGCCTACTGCACCGTACGACCCGCAAACTGGGATTGAGCGAAAGCGGCACGCAGGTCTATGGCCACTGCCGCGACATGCTGGGCTCTGCCCAGGCAGCATTGGCCGTCTCGGGCCAACTGCACGACACGCCGCAGGGGCAGATCAGGGTCAGCGTACCCAAGGCCGTCGGTCGCTTCGTGGTCCATCCCCATATGCCCGATTTCCTGGCGCAGTATCCACACATCGACCTGCTGATGCGCCTGGACGACCGCTATGTGGACCTGATCGACGGGCAGATCGATATCGCCCTGCGCATTACCGACCAGCCGCCCCCCGGCCTGATGGGCAAGCGGCTGTTCGACATACGCCATCTGGTCTGTGCCACGCCCGAGTACCTGGCCCGGCATGGCACGCCATCGCATCCTGGCGACCTCACACGACACAGTTGCATCTACCTGGGCGAGGAGCCGGGCGATGCGCGCTGGAAATTCCGCCGCGACGGCAAGCCCGTGAGCGTCGATGTACAGGGGCGCTATGCCGCCAACCATACCGGCGTGCGGCTCGATGCCGTGCTGCGCCACCTCGGTATTGCCAGCCTGCCCTATTTCACGGCAAAGGAAGCACTGCAGCAGGGTGCGCTGGTCAGGGTCCTGCCGGACTGGACATTTCAGACCCAGTATTGCGGTGCCCTCTGGGCCCTGTATCCGCCGATGCGCCGCCTGCCCGCCAAGCTGCGGGTATTCATCGCATTCCTGGCAGAACGGCTGGCCGACGATCCGCGCTAACCCTGCCCGCGCATCCTGTCGATCAGCCGCCGGTCACGCTTGGTGGGACGCCCGGCTTCGAGATCCAGCGCCGGCTCCGGTGCCAATCGTCGCATCTCGGCGGCCCGCTCCCGGGCGGCAGTGCTGGCTGGCGTTTCCTCATAGAGTTGTCGCGCGACCGTGGCCGGCCCACGCGCTCCGCTGACGGCACGTACCCGCACCTCGATGGGTGGATCCTCCTTGCGCACGGTCACCAGATCGCCCGGCCCGACCTCCCGGGCCGGCTTGGCTGGCTGGCCATTGACCTGCACCCGGCCCTTGCCGATTTCATCCGAAGCCAGGCTGCGCGTCTTGTAGAAGCGAGCCGCCCACAGCCACTTGTCGAGCCGTATCCTGTCACTCATGGTATCCACTCAAAATGCATACTCTATCTCCACTTCCTGGCCGACACGCAACTCAGCCCCCTCGGGAGCCGCCGCCACACCGTTCTGGCCAAACATGATGCCATCAGTCTGCTGTCGCGTTCGTGCCAGCGCCTTGCCCGGCTGGCTGCCGGAAGCTGCGGTCGCGGGATCGATATCGGGAATCGAACAGCGTGCGCATGGCTTGACCAGCGCAATGCGCACGGTACCGATCTGCAGTTGCGCCACATAATCCTCGTCGTAGCCTTCCAGTCCATCCAGCACGATATTGGGCCGAAAGCGATTCATGCCGACCGGCTCGTCACCGTCGGCCCTGATCGCCCGGTTCAGCTCGTCGAGCGATCCCTGGCTGGTCACCAGCAACGGGTAGCCATCGGCAAAGCCGAAGGCATGCTCGGCAGGAAAATCCGTTTCACCCTGGCGCGCGATCCATGCCTGCACGCGCGTCATGCTGGCCAGGCGTCGTTGCGCCGGATCCTGCGCCACGAGCCGGCATTCGGTACCCAGCGTTTCACCCAGCCAGACTGCTACGGCATCACCCATATCAAGCACACGCAGGGGATCATTCCAGACGGCTGTCTGCATCGCCGCGCCCTGTACCGGCGCGGAGATATCCACGACACAATCGGTACGATCCGGTGCCTGCAATCGCAGCGTCCCTGTCTCGATGCCGACCCGGATCAGCGCCATGCGCGGCCACTGGCGCTGTGTCATGAAACGTCCCCCGGCATCCACGATCATCCATTGCCGGTCATGGCGCAGGCCCGCCGCGCTGATCGGGCTGCGCAGCAGGTCTATGCCGGCGCAGGACTTGATCGGGTAGATATGCAGACTCTTGACGATGATACTCATGATGGCAGCGTTTCCAAAGGCGCAGACACAGACACCCACACTCAGCCCGCCAGCATAGCGCACAGGGATTGCCGGCGTCGCCGCCGTCGGCAGCGGACCAGACAGCGGCATGCTGCCCAATTCGTGAGCAGACCGTGCCGGACCCGCATGGCCACGTCATCTGACTGACATGTTCCGGGCTTGTGCCCAAGGTTATCCACAATTGCTGGGGAAAACCCGGAGGTTGTTCGCGACCATCAGTCATCTGCCAGATTACTGTATATGCAACCAGCCATGATATGCCATAATGGCGGCATCATGGCCATCCAGTCCGATACGCTCGCCCCCCTGCCCGATGCTCCTCGCATCGTCGCGCCCCAGCCTGTCTCGCCCAACGAAGAATCCATCGAACGGGCACTGCGTCCGCGCGCGCTGCACGATTACGTCGGCCAGCAACGCACCCGCGAACAACTGGAGATCTTCATTTCTGCGGCGCGCAGCCGCCAAGAAGCACTCGATCATGTCCTGCTGTTCGGCCCGCCCGGCCTGGGCAAGACCACACTGGCCCACATCGTCGCCCACGAGATGGGTGCGCAATTGCGCCAGACCTCCGGCCCGGTGCTGGAGCGCGCCGGCGACCTGGCTGCCATGCTGACCAATCTCGAGCGCAACGATGTGCTGTTCATCGATGAGATCCATCGCCTGTCGCCCGTGGTCGAGGAAATCCTCTACCCGGCCATGGAGGATTTCCAGATCGACATCATGATCGGCGAAGGCCCGGCTGCCCGCAGCGTCAAGCTCGACCTGCAACCGTTCACGCTGGTCGGTGCCACCACGCGCGCCGGCATGCTCACCAATCCCCTGCGCGACCGCTTCGGCATTGTCTCGCGGCTGGAGTTCTACACCGCCGACGAGTTGTCCAGCATCGTGACGCGCAGCGCCGGACTGCTCAATGCGCAGATCACGGCCGATGGCGCAGCCGAGCTGGCACGCCGTGCCCGCGGCACACCCCGTATCGCCAACCGCCTGTTGCGCCGCGTGCGCGACTACGCCGAAGTCAAGGCCAACGGCATCATCGATGCCCAGGTCGCCCATGCCGCGCTCACCATGCTGGATGTCGATCCGCAGGGGCTCGACCTGATGGACCGCAAGCTGCTCGAAGCCATCGTGCACCGCTTCGATGGCGGCCCGGTCGGCATCGACAGCCTGGCGGCTGCCGTCGGCGAAGAGCGCGACACCATCGAGGATGTCATCGAGCCCTACCTGATCCAGCACGGCTACCTGCAGCGCACGCCACGCGGGCGCATTGCCACCCAGACCACCTGGCGTCACCTGGGCCTGCAGCCGCGTGGCGCGGCAGGCAATCCGCCGCTGTTCTGACCTGTCTGCTATTCGGTATCGTCCGGCAGGTCCAGTTCGCTCATCAGCCACTGCCTGAACACCCCGATCGCATGCGTGCGCCGCGTCACCCGCGAGTAGGTCAGGTAATGGCCGGTGTAATACACCTCGCGCTCGACCAGCATCAATGGCCTGACCAGTTGCCCGCTGGCCAGCTCCCGCTCGGCCAGCAAGGTTGACTCCAGCGCCACTCCCAGGCCGTCGGCGGCCGCTGCAATCGCCATGAAACTGCGGTCAAAGCGCGCCCCGCGCAACGGTGGTGCCGACAGTCCGTTTTCCTCAAACCAGCCGGACCAGCGTATCTGCTTGACATCGCTCTGGATCAGCGGCACCCGATACAGGTCATCCAGGCTGTGGATACGTTCCGCCATTTCCGGCGTGCACAACGGCGTCAACAGTTCCCTGCCGAGCGGTATGGCCACCTGCCCTTCGGAGCGCGGCTTGCCGTAGACCACATCGAGATCGAACTCGTTGTATTCGAAGCGGACGTATTCGGTATTGGCTGCGAGCCGCAGGTCGATCTGTGGATGGGTTTCGAGAAAGCGCCTCAGCCTGGGCATCAGCCATTGCGCTGCAAAGCTGGGCGCGGAATGCATCCGCAAAATGGTTGGCCTGTGACTCGACACCAGATCGATGCCATGCCGCAGTTCATCGAGTGCACGGCCGACATGGCTGTAGAGCGTTTCTCCGGCCGGTGTCAGAGCGATGGAACGGGTACTGCGCTTGAAGAGAGCCGTGCCGAGGTTGTCTTCCAGACGCCGGATCGCATGACTGACCGCACTGGGCGAAAGACACAGTTCATGCGCGGCTGCCCGAAAGGAACCGGTTCGGGCCGCAGCCTCGAAAGTGCGCAGTACAGAGATGGGGATATTTCGCAGCATGCTAGGGAAAACGACTAGATTGGTGAAACAGATTCATCAATAGGTGCAATTATAGCGTTTGCCGACCCTTTTTCAGGTTGATAGGATTCATCCATAACATCCAATAAACCTGCAAGGAGACAGCATGCTGCTGCAAGACAAAGTCGCCGTCATTTCCGGCGCAGCCAGTCCTCGAGGAATCGGCATGGCCACGGCCCGCCTGTTCGCCAGCCAGGGGGCCAGCGTCGTGATTCTGGATCTGGACGAAACCGCTGCCCGCGAGGCAGCCGGCCAGTTGCCCGCCGGCAACCACCTCGGCCTGGCCTGCAATGTCGCCAGTCGTCGCGACTGCCAGCAGGCAGCAGCCACCACGCTGGCACACTATGGCCACATCGATGCCCTCATCAACAATGCCGGTATCACCCAACCCGTTCGCACCCTGGATATCGACCCGGAGAGCTGGGATCGCATTCTCGATGTCAACCTGCGTGGTGTGCTGTACCTGAGCCAGGCCTTCCTGCCATCCATGCGTGAACGCAAGGCCGGCAGCATCGCCTGCATGTCCTCTGTCTCGGCGCAGCGCGGCGGCGGCATTTTCGGTGGCCCGCACTACTCGGCGGCCAAGGCAGGTGTCCTTGGCCTGGCCAAGGCCATGGCCCGTGAGTTCGGCCCCGACAATATCCGGGTCAACTGCGTCACGCCGGGTCTGATCCAGACCGACATCACCGGCGGCAAGCTGACCGACGAACTGCGCCAGGACATCATCAAGGGCATCCCGCTGAACCGCCTCGGCAACGCCGAGGATGTGGCCAATGCCTACCTTTTCCTGGCCTCCGGGCTGTCCGCCTACATTACCGGCGCCGTCATCGACGTCAATGGCGGCATGCTGATCCACGGCTGATTCCAGGAGACGCACATCATGCAGACATCCCCCCACGATACGGCAGCCCCTGCCCGCTCCCTGACCGAACTGCGCAACGCCGCCTGGCGCATCCGCCGCTATGCGCTACGCATGGGCGAGGTCCAGGGTCAGGGCTATATTGGACAGGCCCTCGGTATGGCCGACATTCTGGCCGTGGCCTACCGCCATGCCTTGACCTACCGCCCCGACGATCCCGACTGGGAAGGCCGCGACCGCTTTCTGCTGTCCCATGGCCACTATGCCATCGCCCTCTATGCCGCCCTGATCGAGGCCGGCGTCATTGCCGAGGCCGAACTCGAGACCTATGGCAGCGACGATAGCCGCCTGCCCATGTCGGGTATGGCGACCTACACGCCCGGCATGGAAATCTCGGGCGGCTCGCTCGGGCAGGGCCTGCCCATTGCGGTCGGCATGGCACTGGGACTGCGCCAGAAAGGCAATCCGGCCTTCGTCTACAACTCGATGTCCGACGGCGAACTGGACGAAGGCTCGACCTGGGAAGCCGCCCTGTCGGCGGCCCATTACGGGCTGGACAACCTGATTTGCCTGGTCGATGTCAACAACCAGCAGGCCGACGGTCCCTCGGGCAAGGTCCTGGGCTTCGAACCCCTGGCCGACAAATGGGCCGCATTCGGCTGGCATGTCCAGCGGGCCGATGGCAATGACATCGATGCCGTGCGTAGCGCATTCGACCAGGCGCGTGAGCTGGGCGCGCGCCAGCCCCGGGTCATCCTGTTCGATACGCTGATGGGCAAGGGCGTCCCCTTTCTTGAGCAGCGCGAGAAAAACCATTTCATCCGGGTCGAGGCCGACGAGTGGCAGCAGGCGCTCGATATCCTGGATGCAGCCCGCCAAGGAGAGGCACGATGAGCAATACGCCCACCCATGACAAGCCCCGGCTGAAAACCTCGGCCATGATCGCCTCGATTGCCGGCGAAAACCAGCGCACCGAAAGCGCCCCCTTCGGTCATGCGCTGGTCGAACTGGCGCAACAGCGACCGGATATCGTCGGCATGACGGCCGATCTCGCAAAATATACCGATCTGCACATCTTCGCGCAGGCGTATCCGGAACGCTTTTTCCAGATGGGCATGGCCGAGCAGTTGCTGATGGGCGCAGCCGGCGGCATGGCCAAGGAAGGATTCACGCCATTCGTCACGACCTATGCTGTCTTTGCCTCGCGCCGTGCCTACGACTTCATCCACCAGGTCATTGCCGAAGAGCATCTGGATGTCAAAATCGCCTGCGCACTGCCTGGCCTGACGACCGGCTATGGCCCCAGTCACCAGGCAACCGAGGATATCGCCATTTTCAGGGGCGTACCGGGACTGGTCATCATAGATCCCTGCGATGCCCTCGATACCCGGCAGGCCGTTGCCGCCATGGCGGCGCACAAGGGGCCGGTCTACATGCGCCTGCTGCGCGGCAAGGTTCCCCTGGTACTCGACGAATACGACTACCGTTTCGAACTCGGCAAGGCCAGCCTGCTGCGCGACGGCAACGATGTGTTGATCATCTCCAGCGGCCTGATGACCATGCGCGCCCTGGAAACTGCCGACCGCCTGCGACAGGACGGCATCGATACAGCCGTTCTGCATTCGCCCACCATCAAGCCGCTGGATGCCGACACCATCCTGTCCGAAGCCGGCCGCAAGCCACGGCTGGTGGTCGTCGCCGAGAACCATTCGGCCATCGGCGGGCTGGGCGAAGCCGTTGCGCATGCCCTGCTTGCCGGTGGCGTGAGTCCGGCAGGCTTTCGTCATATCGCCCTGCCCGATGCTTTCCTGGATGCGGGTGCCCTGCCCACGCTGCATGACCGCTACGGCATCTCGACGGAGGCCATGACGGCATCCATCAGAAACTGGCTGTAAACCTGCCCAGCAGCATACATACAATAAGAGGTAAACAGGCAGCCGCCCTCGCGGCTGACCTGCCCTGACAACAAGGAGACAAACATGAAAATCACCCGCAGAACCTTCCTGACCGGTGCCATTGCAGCGGCCCCCGTCTTTCCCGTTTTCATGCGCCAGGCGCATGCTGCCGTCACGCTGACGCTGGGACACGGCGCAGCCCCCAACAATCCACGCGCCCTGGCGTCCGAACATTTCGCCAAGCTGGTTCAGGACAAGACCAGCGGTGCCGTGCGCATCAATATTGCAGGTGCCGAGCAACTGGGCAGCGATGCCGCCATGCTGACCAGCCTGCGCACCGGTGTGCTTGATTTCAGCGTCAACAGCCAGGGCGCGACCGCTGCCGTCGTGCCCGAACTCAACACGCTCGGATTGCCCTTCCTGTTCCGCGACCCGGCCCATGCGCTGGCAACCCTCAACGGCCCGATCGGCACCACACTGGCCGAGCGCCTGCAGGCCCGTGGCCTGACCGTACTGGACTGGTGGGACAACGGCGTGCGCCATGTCACCAACAGCAAGCGCCCCATCCATGCGCCGACCGACCTGGCCGGCCTCAAGGTCCGGGTGCCGGCCGACGCCATGCTGATGGACATTTTCAACGCCCTGGGTGCCAGCCCCGAGCAGATCGCCTTCGGCGAACTGTATCTGGCCCTGCAGCAAGGCGTCGTCGATGGCCAGGAAAATCCGCTGGCCAACATCGACAGCTCCAAGCTGTATGAAGTCAATCCCTATATCAGTCTGACCGGCCATGTCTGGCAGAGCAACCCTTTCCTGATGGCCCGCATGACCCAGGGCAAGGTCGGCCAGCCGGAGCTGGCCGCGATCCAGGAGGCGGCTCGGGAGGCTGGCGACATGCAGCGCAACCTGATGCGCGAAGCCGACGAGGCGCTGGCCCTGGCCTTCCGCGAACGGTCCGGCGTGCAGGTCAACGAGGTCGATCGCCCCGCCTTCCAGCAAGCCACGATCGCCATCGCGGAAAACTGGAAGAAAAAGCCCTTCGGCGATCTGGTCACGCAACTGCTCGACGCCGCCGCGCAGTAACCCGACCGCATCAAGGGGAATGTCATGGCTGCAACCCATACGCTGCAAGCAAGAATCATCGCGCTGTCCCACTGGCTCGACCTCCAGATACGTCGTCTCTGCACGCTGTTGCTGCTGTCGACGACACTGGTGCTGCTGGTCGGACTCAGTCTCAATGTCGCACTGCGTTACCTGCTGCAGGGCGGTGGCCTGGGCTGGGCGGCGGAACTGCCCGCCTTCCTGTTCCCCTGGATGATCGCTGCCGGCATCGTCATGGCGGTCCAGCAGGGCGTGCACATCTCCATCGACATCCTGAGCCAGCGCCTGGGCGTCAAGGGGCGCTGTGCGCTGGCCCTGGGCGTGAACATCCTCATCGTCATCGCCTACCTGGTGCTTTTCAACGTCATCCTGACCATGATGGAAATCGTCTCGTTCGAGCGCAGCCCGCTGCTGGACCTGCCCCTGAGCTGGGCCTATGCCGCGCTGGCCTTTGCGGCCCTGGGCACGACCCTCTGCAGCCTGACGATTGCCCTGCGCATCGCCCTGCAGGGCCAGGCCGGCCTGCCCGCCGCACTCGAGGAGAACTGACATGATCGTTGTCATGATCATCACTTTTTTCGCGCTGCTGATCCTGTCGGTGCCGGTCGGCCATGTGCTTATCATGGCCTCGGGTGCGGCAGTGCTCTCCAGCGACTTCCTGCCGCTCAACCTGATTGCGCAGCAGATGTTCGCCCCCACCCAGTCCTTTCCGATGCTGGCCCTGCCGTTCTTCATCCTGGCGGGCAGCCTGATGATGAGCGGTGAGCTGGGCCGCTACCTGATCGAATTCGCCAAGTTGCTGGTGCAGCGCTATCGCGGCGGCCTGGCATCCGTCACGGTGCTGGGCTCGGCCACGGTAGGCGGCGTGGCCGGCTCCGCCGTGGCCGACGCTACCGCCATGGGCTCGATCCTGATCCCCTGGCAAAAACGTGAAGGCTATCCGGCCGGCTTCGTGGCGGCCAACAATGCTGCCACCTCGATGATTGCCGTCCTGATCCCGCCTTCGATCCCCATGATCCTGTACTCGCTGGTCTCGGGCGTCTCGATCAGCGCCCTGTTCCTGGCCGGCGTCCTGCCGGGCCTGCTGGTAACGGCGGCATTCATCCTGGTCTGCAACCTGTCGGCACGCCTGCGTGGCTTTCCCTACCATCGCGCGCCGTTCGACTGGGTCCGCTTCTGGCCTCTGCTCTGGAAGGCCCTGCCCGCCCTGGCCCTGCCGGTCCTGATCCTGGTACTGCTGCGATTCGGCATCGCCACCCCGACCGAAGTATCGGTGCTGGCCACGCTTTATTCCCTGTTCATGGGCCTCGTGGTCTACCGTGATCTGGATCTGCGCAAGATCATCCAGGCCACGCTGGCAGCAGGCATCTCCACCGGGATCGTCATGCTGGTCATCATGGGTTCGGCCGCCGTCGCCTGGCTGGTTACCTACGCGCAGATTCCTCAGGCCTTTACCGCCTGGTGCCTGGAAACACTGCAGGAACCCTGGCTCATCATCCTGCTGTTGAACCTGATCATGCTGCTGGTGGGCATGTTCATCGACCTGCCGGCAGCCATCCTGCTGCTGGGGCCGATCTTCGTGCCGCTGGCCCAGCAGATCGGCCTGGATCCCCTGCAACTGGGCATCATGATGGTCCTGAATCTGAGCATCGGCCTGTATACACCGCCGGCCGGGACCACACTGTTCATTTCCAGCACCATCGCCAAGGTGCCGGTACTGGGCGTGGTGCGCGAGCTGGTGCCGTTCTACCTGGCCGCCCTGCTGATCCTGGCCCTGTTCAGCTACGTCCCGGCCCTGACACTCAGGTTTACCTGATCACGATGTACTGTCGGCGTCGTACACTTATGGGCTATCCTGCTGCTATTGTTTCCGACAAGGACGGCCCATGCTTTTCCTGCTTTCTCCCGCCAAGAAACTCGACTACGACTCCCCGCTTGCCACCGATGTCCACACCCAGCCACTGTTCGTGGAACAGGCCAGTGAGCTGATCGGCACGCTGCGCACCAAGAGCGCCGCCGACATCGCCGGCCTGATGAGCCTGAGCCCGGCTCTTTCCGAACTCAACGCCAGACGCTATGCCGACTGGCAGCCCAGCTTCAGCCTGCAGGACTCGCGCCAGGCCATCCTGGCCTTCAACGGCGATGTCTATGAAGGCCTGCAGGCCGGCTCACTCCAGGCTGCGCAACTCGACTGGGCACAAAAACACGTCGTGATTCTCAGTGGTCTCTATGGTGCCCTGCGCCCGCTCGACCTGATGCGTCCCTATCGCCTGGAAATGGGTACGCGGCTGACCACGGCACGCGGCACCAACCTGTACCAGTTCTGGGACGATCGCATCGCCGGCTACCTCAACCAGCGCCTGCGCGAAGATGCCAGTCCGGTGGTGATCAACCTGGCCTCGGAAGAATATTTCAAGGCCGTCGACCTCAAGACCCTCAAGGCGCGTGTCGTGCAGTGCGTCTTCCAGGACTGGAAAAACGATGCCTGGAAAATCATCAGCTTCCATGCCAAGCGTGCACGCGGCCTGATGGCACGCTACGCCATCGAGCACAAGGCGGCCACGCCGCAGGCATTGCACGGTTTCGATGCCGAAGGCTACCGCTACGCAGCAAACGCATCCAGCCCTGAAAAACTGGTGTTCCGACGCCGCCAGGACTGATTTCGGCGCAGACAGCCATCCTCATGGTACGGATGGCGATTTACACGCACGATCTGATCACGACAGATTGTGCCCCGCCGGGCCATACATGGCCGTCGAGGCCGACAGCACGCTCATCAGCGTCACGCAGTCCGTCAGCTCCTGGCGCACCGCCAGATCGAGCGGTGTCCTGCCCTCGGCATTGGCCCGGTTCGGATCCGCACCGGCCGTCAACAGACTGGTGACGATCTCCCGCACATGTGCTTCGCCAATGCCGTCCGGCCCGTCCGGCGACGACATCAAGGCCGTGTGCAGCGGTGTATTGCCGGCATGGTCGGCGGCATTGGCATCAATACCCTGTTCGCAGCAATAGCGCACGATATCGAGGTTGCCTCGGTAGGCCGCATAATGCAGCGGGGTGATCAATGCGGCATTGGCCTTGTACTCCACCTCCATCGCTTCCATCGCCGTCCGGAAAAAATCCATCGCCGAGGCATGATCGTTGCGCAGGCTGATGGCATGGAGCAGATTGTTGCCATTGCCGGCCACATGATGCAGCGTCTCGAGGATACGCTGGTCATGCCCCATGCTGTTGGGATAGCGCAGCTCGCCAAACTCCATGGCAATCATCAAGGGCGTGCGCCCGCGACCGTCGAGACGGTTGATATCGGCCCCCTGCTTGAGCAGCAAGTGGAAAATATCGAACCGGTCCATGTAGATGGCGCAGATCAGCGGCGTATCGCCATCCTCATCGACAGCCTCGATCTCGGCCCCCTGCTCCAGCAGAAGTTCGACGATGCGCAGCTTGGCCGGCGCATCGAACTCATACTTGTCTTCGCAGTCCGCGTCTTCGGGGTAACTGTCATAGTTGTACGACCCCATGATGGCCTGATGCAAGGCAGAGCGCTGCTTGGCCCCGGCCCGGTTGACATCCGTACCGTGTGCCAGCAATGCCTCGACCACGGTCAGGCAGCCATAAAGCGCCGCAGCCGTCAGCGGAGTATCACCATCGGGATCGGTCTGGTTGACATTGGCACCACCGGCCAGCAATGCCAGGACGGTTTCGCGCCGGTTTTCCTTGCCGACCCAGTCCCAGTTGCTGATGGCCCGGTGCAGTGCGCAAGAATTGTCGAAGCCCCCTTCTGCATGTACGTCCGCCCCGCGCTCCAGGAAATAGCGCACCAGCGCCGTCTGGCATTTGGAGGCCGCGTACAGGAGCGGCGTAGCGTTCTGCCGGGTGCGGGCCTCTATATCCAGCAGGCCGCGACGTTCCAGTTCATCCAGGTAGCGGATGATTTCCTCGGCCGGGTGGCCGCTTTGTCGCGTGCACAGATAGTGCACAAGCTGTTCTTGCTTGATGCAGGTTCTGCGGTGCGGGTCGGCACCATGATCGAGCAGCAGGGTGAAGACATCGAACAGACTGTGGGCAGCAGCCTCCTCCAGCGCCGTGGTGCACAGCCGCGTCACGCCCGACGTACTGTTCGCGCTCGGCTGGAGCCGGGCCTGCGTTTCCACGTTCGGATCGGCACCATGCTCGAGCAGTTGCCGGCACACGCGCCAGACATAGGCCTGGTGCTCGGGTGTCTTGCGCTCCAGGAAGCCCGGGCGGATCGAGTCCATTGCATAGATCAGATAAGGCTCATCGATATACTCGGTGGTCTTGCCGTTGACATGCCACCGGACACAGCGATCCAGGTCATCGACACGTTCAAGCAGGTACTCCAGTGTCCTTGCTGCGGACACGGACACGATGGCCTGTCGCAGGGGATCGCCCGATTCCGGGCTGTTCACATCCAGTATCTCGGACTCGGGCAGGGCCTCCAGAAACGGGCTGAGGTCCTCATGCATGTGCGCATAGCGCAGGAAATAGGCCACGATATTGCCGCTGAAGTCATCGGTCCTGATCTCGGCATTCAAGGGCCAGCCGATATCGAGCACCCGACGCATCAGCGGCATGCTGAACTGCGCGCTGTACATGCATGCGGCCTCCGGCAGCAATCGCGACCGGTTCACCCAGTCATGGACTTTTTCTCCGTACTCGAAGGTCTCGTTCAGCGGCAACTCGGCATTGCGGCTGCGATAGATTGCATGCAACCGCAGCAGGACATCGCAGGTCTGGCTGTGGTTCATGCCGCCCCGACCGGGCCGCGCATTGAACAGTTGGGAAAAGATCGTCCGTCCCTTGTAGTCACGATAGAACAACTGGGCACCACGATCGGCCAGCAGCCCGGCATACTCCATGTGCTCGAGCCATACGGCCAGATAGAACGCAGACAGGCCGTGGCACTCGATGGCAGCACCACGATCCAGCAGCCAGGGAATCAGGGCATCGCTGTGCTCGACCTTTTCCGGCCAGCCGACCGCCATCTGCAGTGCGCTGACCACAAACGGATCGCAGACCGCATCGGTGTTGATATCCGCGCCTTTATCCAGCAACTCGCCCAGCAAGGACAGCTTTTCCTCGCAGGAAAAACCGGAGGCCACCGCGAGGTCGCGGAACATGCGGTGCACGCTGGGACTGTCCTGCGGCAGATCCTCGACGATCTTGCGCATGCCCCTGGCGTGATGCAGGCGTATGCTGACCGGCAGATCCAGCCCGCACGCCTCGTTCACGGCCATCAGCCGCAGGGTCAGCGCCGGGCTGAAGTTGTCCCTGACAAAAAACGGTGCCAGCCAGATGCGTTCGTTTTCCGGAATGCGCACACCCAGCTCCAGCAGCCGGACGAATCCTGCCCACTTGCGCTGCTCCAGCGCACGCAGTGCCAGCCCCACATGTCCCGAGGCATCCATGTCGAGATCGGCGACCAGGCCGGACTCGTGCAGTATATCGAGCACCCGCTCGAAGGTCGCCTCGCTCGGAGCGATGCTGTGATCCGGCAGGGACGGGTTATGCAATGCCACATACAGTGGCGAGAGCCATGCCCCGGGTGCCAGGTTCACGTCGGCACCCAGCCGGATCAGCCAGCGCACGCGCTCCAGACTGATGCTGCCCGAGGTCATACCCAGATAGTGTGCCAATACCGTTCTGGACGTGGCCCGCGTATCAATCTGGTTCAGATCCAGCCCCTGCGAGATCAGGAAAGCGAACAGTTTTTCATCGACACCCTCGTGTCGAATCAGGGCATGCAGCAGCGGCAACCCGTCTATCTGTTCCGGCAGCGGCACACCCGCCGCCACGAAGGCTTCGATCAGCGGCAGCGACAGCGACCGCAGCACCTCCTCCATCAGCCCCCGGCGCTGCCCCGGATCGCCCGTTGCGGGTTCGCAGCCCAGCGACAGCAGGTAGCGGGCAACCTCGGCCTGATTGCCCAGCACGGCATGGTGGAGCGGCGTACGCCCATATTCGTCGGGTTCGTTGCAATTGTCGGCATTGATGTAGCGGCGGACGCTCTGCAGGTTGCCGGCCTGGATGGAATCACACAGATCCTGCGGCTTGCGACGGAAAAACATGGACGTGAGGTGCCTGTGGCGAATGCAAAGGACGCATCATATCCGCCTGTGGCCTCCCGTGCTTTGCATACCGTGCAAAACACCACCTCGACTTGATGACCGTCAGTCGCCTTCGGCTTCGCGCAGCACCGCGCTTTCCTGACGAATCATCTGTGCGGCACGCACCATCTGCTTGAGCGAGTAGCGCAGGTCATCGAGCTCTGGCGGCAGGTCCGACAACGCTTCGGGCTGGGCAGGTACCGCACCCTTTTCACCCAGCATGCGATCCAGCCAGAGCAGTGTCTGCAACACAGTGGGTGGTACGCTGTCGAGCGTCGCCAGGCGTGCAATGATCGCACTGATCTGCGATGCCAGCACATGATGCTGGATCAGCATATTGTTCAACTCGGGCACGTGATGCTGTTTCGAGCGTGGCTCATTCATCATCCGGTAGAACGCCTCGGCATAATTGCCGAAGGCGATGTGCACGTTCTTGCGCGCCAGTTGCATGTTGATGCGCGCCTCTTCGGCTTCATTCTGCCCGCCCTCGCCAGAAGAGGTGCCGGCCTCCTGTTCCGCAGCCAGCCCTTGCCCCGCGCTTTCCGGCACAACCATCGATACCGGCAAGCCGGATTCACCCGCGGTCGAGTGGATCGCCTGCAGGCGATCCACATACAGCATGCCAGCCTCCAGGTAATGCCGGTTGGCACGGGTGGCCGCCCGCACCAGTCCGCCCATGTGACGGGACTCCCACCAGGGCAGCACATAGCTGCACAGCAGCGCGATCACGCAGCCGATCAGCGTATCCAGCGCACGCTCGCCGATCACCATCAGCGAACCGGGTGCCATGAAATGAAAACCCAGCAACACGAACACGGTATTGAAAGCCGAGCTCAACATATAGTTGAGCAGCAGCAGGCTGTTGCCCATGATGCAACTGACTACCAGTGCCAGCAGCAGCCATGAATTGCCGATGCCCAGTTTCATCAGAATCACCGTTACCACGCAGCCCAGCAGCGTGCCGCTCAATCGCCATGCATTGCGCTGGCGGGTCATGGCAAAACCCGGCTTCATGATGACCACGATCGTCAGGATGATCCAGTAGCCATGCTCGATCAGATGACTGCCGGAGAGCCAGAACGACGAGACCATCAGCCCCAGCGTCACCGCCAGGCTGACCCTCAATGCATAGCGGAAATGCGGCGAGTTGAGCCGCAGATGGCTGCGCAACAGCCCCAGGCGAAAGCTCTGGCGCGACAGGAAACGGGTCAGTGACTGCTGCAGGCGCGCTCCGCCAATGGGCTGGATCGCACCACGTGCCTGGGTATGCTCATAGAGCCGCTCGACGATCCGCGTGGCATTGCGCAGCCGGCGCAGTACCTGGATCAACAGGGCATAGACCTCCGGCTCGCGGCGGGCATAATCCTGTTGGCGCAACTGATCGATCTCGAACTCGATGGCGCGCAACTCGGCCTTGACGCTGGTACGGTGCAGTGCCGGCCGGTTGCGGGCCACCGCCAGCGCAATCCTGCGAAGGTCATTCGACAGCTTGCCCAGCGCATCGCGCGCGAACAGCAGCACATCGGCATCATGCAGGGCGCGCCGCAGCAGGGTGTAATCCGTCGAGGTCGCCACCATGGTATCGAGGATGGCGATCATGTCGATGAAGATATTCCACAGCCGCACCCGTGCCGGGTGCCCCGGTGCCGCCCCGCGCGTGCGGGTCTGCACCATGCGCAGGATCATGTCGCGTGCCGCCTGATGCTCGTCGGTCATGCGCGCCTGGCGCAGGATCAGCCGCCGGTAGCTTTCATCGAGATCCAGCGTGCTGTCGTACAGGTCTGCACGCGCGGCCACGTAGTCGGCCGTCGCGAACAGTGCCGTCGACAGCGCCTGACGCTCCTGGCGCAGCCCCATCAGCCAGCCCAGCCCCAGGCTGAATGCCACGTAGAACAATCCGCCGCCCAGCGAAGCCAGCACATGAGGCCAGACCTGCGCCGGGGTCAGCGGTGTATGCATGGTGATCGTCATCAGCAGCAGGCAGGCGAAGCCGATCAGCCCGCCTCGCAGTCCGAACACCGTCAGCATCGAGAAAAAGAAACTCTGGCCGATGATCGCCACCCAGATCAGCCACTCGTGGCCGCTGGCCAGGCCCGTCACCGTGACGGTCAACGTCCCCAGCAGCGTCGCCAGCAGCATCTCGTTCATGCGGTGGCGATGCGGCCCAGGCTGGTCGATGATGGCCACGCACAAGGCCCCGAACGTCGCCACCAGGCCCATTGCGTAAAGGCCGAACAGGCCACCCAGCACCACGACCGGCAACAGCATGCCGACAGCCTGCCTCACTCCGGTAAAGAGATGGTGGCTGTAGATGAACTGGGTCAGTTGGCCGAAGCGGATGTCCATGCTGCGTGGTGGTGATGTCGCGACCGTCTTTTTAACACTTATGTTGTCGGCCTAATACCGCCAATGGCACATCAGGCCCAGATGCCTGAAAGACGCAACCATTCTGCGCATCACACCGCCAGCTCCACCCTGTCGCGCCCACCACGCTTGGCGAGATAGAGTGCCTGGTCTGCCCGTGACAAAAGTGTCGACATGTCGGTGTGATGCGCCGCATGCCAATGCACCACGCCGATACTGGCCGTAAAGACCACCGCGTCCCCTGCATCGGATTCGACTTCGATGCGTTTGATCGCGCTGCGCAGGCGCTCGGCAACCGCCAGGGCATCCTGCCGTCCTGTTTCAGGCAGAAAGACTGCAAACTCCTCGCCCCCCAGCCGCCCGAAGAGATCAGGATCACGCAGCATCTGCTGCACGGTCGCCGCCAACTGGGCCAATACCTTGTCTCCAGTTGCATGGCCATAGGTATCGTTGATCCGCTTGAAATGATCGATATCCAGCATCAGCACGCTGGCCTGCAAACCTCGACGCTTGAGCCTCTCCAGCGCCGCCACGCTGCGCTCCATGAAGACCCGCCGCGACAGCGCATCGGTCAGCGCATCGTAGCTGACCGCATGATCCAGCGACTTGAGCAGACGGTCGCGGGCTGCATTCACGCACGAAACCGTCAGCGGTGCCAGCGCAATCAACAGCACGCCCATGCGCAACGACATCATCGCATGCACGTATTCGTCAACGAACAGCAGACTGGCCAGAGATGCCGACATGAACAGCAGCAAGATCGCACAGGTCACGGCCGTGACGGCAGCCGTCTGGAACAATCGATACTCGAGTGCACACCACAGCAGGGCCAGCACGGGATAGGCAATCGCCCCCGGCCCACCGATCCACCAGGCCAGCACGATACTGGCCACCAGTGCCAACAACGGATAAGTCTGCCGATGGTGCCAACGCGTCCAGAACGCATCTTCCTGACGCTGCCCGCCCGGCTGCTGCGCGGCAGCGGCATAAGGGATACTGAGCAGCAACGGCAGAAACATCACGTAGTTCAACAGCTCCCCACTGAACCACAGCCCCCAGGCATTTGCCAGGTTATATTCCAGGGTCACTGCCAGCAATCCGCATCCCGCCAGGGCCGAAACGGCAGCCGCCCCCAGGCATACGGCAAACAGGTGCAGCATGACAGCGGGTTCGGAAAGCTCAGACAAGCGTGCTCTTGAGCGATGCAACATAAAATAGCCTGCCGCGACCCCCGACAGGTTGGCGACCGCCAGCCACAGCGCCACTGCGGGCATGCGCCCAAGCAGCATCTCGGCACAGACATACGCCAATGCGGCAGCCCCCCACGCAGCCAGCGTGTTGTACTTTGGCACACGCACAAACAGCCCCAGCAGCAGCGCATTGGCCGGCCACAGGATGGAAAAGCCATCGAACGTCCGGGTCAGCCCCCCCAACAGCACGGCCAGCAGCGTCACGCCAAATATGGCCAGCACCTGAATGAAGCGGGCAGGCTGGCGATGATGGTCGGTCTTGAGCAGAGCGGTACAGAACTGTTGCATGGCGGCTCTCGATTGTTTTTTTTGTCGAATCAAGTGTAGCCGCGCCCGTGCACGAGTGACACACCGCAAAAAACAACTATTGTCAAGAATGCCGTGATCCGGACAGGCCGGCACGCAAGGCCGCATCGGCCTCTGGCATCTGCGTCTCGCTGAATACGCTCAATCCCGCCTGGATCAGCAAAGCTGCCGTTACCCCCTGGGCGGCCACCATCGTGCCGCCGAAGGTTCCATCGTAGATATGGCCGGTACCACAGGAGGGACTCCCCTCCTTGAGCACGGCCACCCGTATACCATGCTGACGTACCAGCGCCAGGGCGCGCGCTGCGCCCTCGACAAAGGCCGCCGAGAGATCCCGCCCACACCGATCCAGCACCCGGGCACGCCCGGCCAGCACGGCATGGCCTTCGGCCCCCGGCGCGATCTCGGCTGGCAGGCGCGGCACCGACAGGCCACCCGCCAGCTCGGGACAGCACACCACGACACGACCTTCGGCACGCCAGCGCTGCAATATCGTGCTCTCCAGACGCTTGTGTGCACCATCGTAGCGTACAGGCTCTCCCATCAGGCAGGCGCTGACCAGCACCCGCTGCGGTGGCGCGCTGACCGGTGCCAGTGCCGCTGTCGTCGTATCGGAATCGTGATTCATATCAGGCAGGAATGATCCTCATGGAGCCGGATATTGTCAATTCACGCAAAAATACTGTATAAATAAACAGCAAATAAATTGCCAACCATGAGATTGCCAACCATGACCTACACCATCACCCTCCAGGATGCCCCGCACGACATGGGCGAACGTGCCCGGCTGGAAGCCGAGGCTCGTTTTCGAAAAACCCTGGAACGCGCCCTGGGTGGCGAAGAGGCCGTCGCCCCGGCCTATCGCGCCTGGCAGCAGGCCGAAGAATCCTCGGAGTCGGAACTGTCCGATACCGACATCACGCTGGCACGCCAGTGGCTGACCGCCGCCGGCAGGGCCCGCAACGACGGGCTGCATGCGCTCGGCGAAGGCGAGGCATATTTCGAGGTGCGACTGGCGCGCTGAGACCCCTCGCATGCGTTCATTGTCCCGGCACCGCCACACTGAGTGGGGCCATCAACAGCGGATAGGGATTGATGGCTCCACCTGTTTCATAGATGCCATAGTGCAGATGGGGCGGCGTACCGCGCGCATTGCCGGTATCCCCCATATAGCCCACTACATCCCCTGCCGCCAGCAATTGGCCGGTAGAGATATCGGCATAGTCATCCAGATGCGCATAATAATGGCGCTGCCCACCCGGCCCCAGCACCCAGACCACCTGCCCGCCCAGGTTGTTGGTGCCGATACGCACCACGACACCTTCAGTGGCTGACAGCACCGGCGTACCACGCCGGGCAAAAATATCGATCCCCTCGTGCCGGCGACCACTGGAACGGGCTGCCCCCCAGGTATCGGCCAGTTGACGCGGCACCACACCCTGCACAGGCACCGGCAAAGCCACGGGCGCATCCTGCAGCAGCATCCGCACCATATGCCAGGGCGCACGCGCCGCATCGGGCAGTCTCGGCCAGCCCCAGAGAGCCAGCCCGGCCAGCAGGGCCAGTACCAACAGCCGCCGCAAAAACCGTCTTGTGCCAGACACCCCGGTCGACATCGTCATTCATTCTCCTCGCTCACAGCGTACCCCCGCTGCGCCAGCATTTCTTCCAGCGCACGACGGCCTGGTCGAGCGCCCTCGCCGACCCCACTCCATCCGTCAGCAGGAAGGCATTGATAAAGGCCACCGATCCGGTGCGATGAAAGCGGATGCCATGATCTGCCAGGACCCGCATCCGTGCCCAGGCCCGCTGATCCCGCCTCGGCGGTGGCGTGAACAGATATCCCATATCGCGAGCCGGTGCCTTGCAAGTCGGGCAGATCGCCATCCGCGCCTCATCTGCTGCGGGTCGCCAGCGGACGAACGCCGTGCGACAGGAAAAGCAGGCCCAGCGGCTGCGGTAATCGCGCGTATCTGCCTGTGCCACCACCGTTTGCAGCTCTTCACTCCATACTTTGCGCATCCTTGCTCTCCCCATCCGACCGATTCGCCCGACCCGGCCCGTATCGCTCAGGCCGTACTGTCCCAATAGAAATGCAGCCAGCCATCGCGATATTCTGCCAGCAGGGAAACGATCAGGTCACGATCGATTTCCTGCATCAGCAAAGCCCCGACAAAACCTGCCAGCAGCGGCAGAAACAGAGGATCCCGCAGGTCGCTGGCGCTGGCCTGCAGGCGTGTATTGAATTCGTCTTCACCTATGGGCCGGAATGCAGCACTGCGCAGATAACGGGTGAACACACTTGCACGAGTCGCTCCGCACCCCAGGCGTTCTGCCCCCACGACCTGCCCCTCTCCCGCCTGCCCCTCTCCCGCCTGCCACTCCGCGGCCAGCCACATTGCCAGTCCATCATGCGCTGAAGATTTGCGCAACCAGCTCACACGGATGGTTTCCTCTGAACTGGCATGGATGAATGCATCCGACAGATACACCCGCATCTCAAGCGCGCAAGCCGTGCGACGGGCGATGGCTTCGAGATCGCCAGCCTCGATCACCCGTTCAAGATCGGCTCGGGTAAACAAGTGGACGGGCTCAGGCAATGCCATATCGACTCCTCAGAGCGTCTGCCAGATAACGGCCGTAACCTGCAGCGATAACCTGCTCGGCCGTCGGCATATAGCGATGTACTACGTGCGGCTGGAGAAAATAGAGATCCTCGAACGGTGTGTCACAGCACACACAAATCAGGCGTTTTTTCGACATGGCAGCCTCGATCCGATCAAGGTCATCCAGATCCACATACAGCGTATCGCACTCATGGCAATGCACCCAGATATGGCCGCAATGCGCACAACGCAAAAACACCAGATCCTCGTCGCCACAGCAGCGAAAATGGAACGGATCAACCGGCTGATCTTCCGGAAACAGTACGCAATTGTTTGGCAGGCCACGCATTTGGACAAGGCAACTCAGAAAGTGATCGATGCAATAATGGTAGCCACAACCCTCATCGATATATACGGAAGAAGCATCGTGTCCATCGCATTCGAAGCCATGATTTTTGCACGACACGCGCACAGGAATCAGGTACGCAAATACTCCGGCACCCCTTATGCAGACCATCTGGCAGAAGTCGCCGGTATTGTAGCCACAGTCGCCCACGAGGCCCATCAAGGTGCCAGCGCAGACGCCATGATCGCATCGGCATGGCTGCACGACTGCGTGGAAGACCAGGATGTCACGCTAGCGGACATCGAGAGCCGCTTCGGCACAACCGTCGCCCTGGGCGTGGCGGGCCTGTCCGACCTTGAGCAGGGCAACCGTGCCACGCGCAAGCGCCTGTCATGCGAGCGGCTGGCCGCCTGCCCCGGCTGGATACAGACCATCAAATGCGCCGACCTGATCAGCAACACCAGCAGTATCGTCAGGCATGATCCGCACTTCTCGATTGTCTACCTGCGTGAAAAACGTGATCTGCTGAATGCGATGACGAAGGCGGATCGGCGGTTGTGGGAGTTGGCTTGGGAGGAGCCAGTAGTGGGGTGATCGATTGTGGGTGACGGTTTTCGACCCATCGCAGCCTTTGGAGCCGGCCTAGCCCATGGCTGCCTTGCAGTGAACGCAGTCGGTCGCCAATCGCTTAAGGCTCATTGGAATTTCCTCCAATGAACTTCGACATCACTGGCGGTGCGCAGCACAGCGGCGTGCTTTATTTCAGGGCCGTGTTGGCCTTGGCGTTCAGCTTGGTCTTGAATAGCCAGTCGCGGTAGTCGTTGAGGTCGCCGTCGAAGGGTTCGACCTGGCCGTCGGCTACGATGATGAACTGGTCGGTGGTGGCACGCAGTAAGTGGCGATCGTGCGATACCAGCACCAGGGTGCCTTCGAATTGCGCCAGGGCCATGGTGAGCGCTTCGCGGGTTTCCAGGTCCAGGTGATTGGTCGGTTCGTCCAGCAACAGCAGGTTGGGTCGTTGCCAGACGATCAGCGCCAAGGCCAGGCGGGCTTTCTCGCCGCCCGAGAAGGGCGCGATGCTGCTTGTTGCCATCGCCCCGGCGAAGTTGAAGCTGCCCAAGAAGTTACGCAGTTCCTGTTCGCGGGTGCCGGGAGCCTGCTTGATCATGTGCCACAAGGGCGATTCATCGTGGCGTAGCATCTCGACTTGATGCTGGGCGAAATAACCGATCGACAGGCCCTTGCCGAAAATCGCCTCGCCGCCCAGCGCCTGCAATTCCCCGGCGATGGTCTTGATGAAGGTGGACTTGCCCGCTCCGTTCACGCCGAGCAGTCCAATGCGCTGGCCGCCCTGCAGCGAAAAATTGATGTCCTTGATGACGATCTTGTTGGCACCGCCGTCGTCCGTGGCGGGGTAACCGGCCTGGACGGCGTCCATGAGCAGCAGCGGATCGGGTGCGCGGTCCGGCTCCCGGAATTCGAAGGAAAACTCTGCAGCGGCGCGCAAGGGTGCCAACTCTTCCATCTTCGCCAGTGCCTTGATCCGGCTTTGCGCCTGGCGCGCTTTCGAGGCCTGGGCTTTGAAGCGATTGATGAACGATTGCAGATGTGCGCGTTGGCGCATCTGCTTTTCGATGGCACCGGCTGCCAGTTCCAGTTGTGCGGCGCGCTGGCGTTCGAAGGCGGAATAGTTGCCCGCATAGCGCTTTAGTTTGCGCTCATCGACGTGAACCACCACGTTGACCACCTCGTCGAGGAAGTCGCGGTCATGCGAAATCACCAGCAAGGTGCCGGGATAGCGCTTCAACCAGTCTTCCAGCCACAGGATGGCATCCAGATCCAAGTGGTTGGTGGGTTCGTCCAGCAACAGCAGTTCGGACGGGCACATTAGCGCTTGTGCCAGGTTCAGCCGCATCCGCCAGCCACCTGAAAAGCTGGTCAGGGGCTGGTCCATCTGAGCCATCGAGAAGCCCAGGCCGGTCAGCAACTGTTCCGCCCGCGAGCGGACGGTGTAGGCGTCGGCATCTGCCAGGGCTGCATACAGCTCGCCGATCAGCAGGCCGTTTTCGGATGTGTCGGCAGCGGCTTCCACCTCGGCCAGCCGGGCCTCAAGGCGGCGCAGTTCTACATCGCCGTCGATTGCGTAGTCAATGGCCGAGCGATCCAGCGCCGGTGTTTCCTGCGCCACATAGGCCACGCGCCAGTTCGGGGGGTAGCTGAGATCCCCCTGGTCGGTGTGAAGTTCACCGCGAAGCAGGGCGAACAGGCTGGATTTGCCCGCACCGTTGGCGCCGATAAGGCCTATCTTGTCGCTGGGGTTGAGGATGAGATCGACTTTCTCCAGCAAGGGCTTGACGCCTCTTGCCAGCGAGACTTGCTGAAACCGGATCATGCAGGGAAGGACCGCTTGGGAATAGGAGTAATGCCGAAAACCGGCGGGGGAGAGGATAACCGATTCAGGCGATGGCTGCCCGTACGGTATCCAGATAGGGGTTCGTAAGCAGTGGCCCGCTACCGAATGACTGGTGGTATACGGGACGACGTCTCCCCCATTTTCGCCAACGAACAGTATGCTTTCGACCCAAAGCTGAAGTTCACCAAGGGCGGCTTTCCAGCGTCGCAACACTTGGCCTCTCCGCATTGGATGCGTCACATGCACGCATCGCATGCACTTCACCAGGGTGCTGACCGAACGTCAATGCTTGACAACTTGCTGCACGCGTCCCTCGCTACGATATCAACCTACCTGCACGGTTATGACGGGAAACGGATGAAGCAGTAGAAGCCCGCTTTTCCCGCCGAATAAGCAGTAACGGCTGGTAATTCCAGGCTATATCAGCAAGATTGGTAGATTTTCCTCGCGGTGAGACTAGTCTGTGAGAGATTAATCTCCGGGTAGTTGGCGCGGACGAAATCGCAGAAAACCTGCTGCAGACGAAAAAATTTTTTGCCTTCTTCCTTGATAAGGTCGTATTGCTTTTGCTCCGCGGGATCCTGGATGAAATCCCCCGGCATGTAGAACCGGAGAGTAGAACTTCTCGGGATGAGGTCGTACGCCGGAGTGCTTCGGATCAGGCCTGCCAAGTACATCCATTGATCCACCCACTCAGACAGATGAGTCTTTAGCTGCGCGTCGTAAAGACCAAAGGTGTTGGAACCCATGGTGCTCGAGATGGGGGTTGTGTGCTCCAGGAAGTTGATGTTCACAAACTTCGGCACATAGTAGAGGTACCCTTGCGTTGCATCAATGTCGATGACGCTGAGCAATTGCGTCAGGCTCTGAATGTCTCGAGCGCGATGCAGCGAGATGCTTGGGGAAACCAGGGGCGTAGATGTTGGTACAGGTGAAGGATGAAAGAACGGCTGGTAATGCTTCGCAAGCTCGCGCGGGTCGCCCGAAAGATCGTGCTCAATGGCATCCCAGAACACGATGTCCACGGTGAACTTTCCTGCTGCTGCACGAGTCGCAGACAGAGCCCTGACGTGCGCCTGTAGCGTCTTGTCGGTGTCGGCTGTCGTAGCGATGAAAAGGCTCTGGAGGGCAGGTTTGAACTTCTCGGCTTCCGCGATCTCCGCTGCGATGAGAGCAGTGGTGATGCCATGTATGGTGTTCTTGCATTGAATGCCGACGGGGCGCGACAGATTGTCCTCTCCGTAAATATCTACGCCGAGCTGCGCCTGCCCCTGCCGGCCATGCCGTTGCAGATCGGGGCTTCTCCAGCGCGTCTTGAAGGAGCTGAGGCAGATGTCTTCAAACTCGTCCCAACTCGTGGGCTTCGGGTAGCGCGCATTGGCAAGTGTTGGCATTGATCCTCCTTCGTTGATGAATCCGCACAGGCGATCCTGGCACCTTGCGCATAGGCACCTTTTCAGGTTGCAAATTTTCTGCTCTTGGCCGATTCCAGACAGCCAGAACCTCAAGCCAAATCCAATATTAACCACAACCCAAAACAATCGCACAAAAAAACGCCACCTATAAAGGTGGCGTCAGCATCCCCAACCTGCGGGAAAAAATTCTTGGTACCCCCCCCGTGAGTCGAACACGGCACCAACGGATTATGAGTCCGCTGCTCTAACCAAGCATGAGCTAGAGGGGCGAAAAGAGGGCTATTTTACACATTTTGGTGTGCCATTGCCCCCTGATGCCTGCAAAGGGCTTACTGCCCTTCCAGGAAACTCTTGAGCTTGTCGGCGCGGCTCGGGTGGCGCAGCTTGCGCAGTGCCTTGGCCTCGATCTGGCGAATGCGCTCGCGGGTCACGTCGAACTGCTTGCCGACTTCTTCCAGCGTCTGGTCGGTGCTCATCTCGATACCGAAGCGCATGCGCAGCACCTTGGCCTCGCGCGGGGTAAGCGAATCGAGCACTTCCTTGACCACGTCGCGCATCGAACCATGCAGCGCGGCTTCGGCCGGGGCCAGCGTAGCCGTGTCCTCGATGAAATCGCCCAGGTGCGAATCGTCGTCGTCGCCGATGGGGGTTTCCATCGAAATCGGCTCCTTGGCGATCTTGAGGATCTTGCGGATCTTGTCCTCGGGCATGTCCATCTTCTGTGCCAGGGTAGCGGGATCGGGCTCGGCACCGGTTTCCTGCAGGATCTGGCGGTTGATCCGGTTCATCTTGTTGATCGTTTCGATCATGTGCACCGGGATCCGGATGGTGCGGGCCTGGTCGGCGATCGAGCGCGTAATGGCCTGGCGAATCCACCACGTGGCATACGTGGAGAACTTGTAGCCGCGCCGGTATTCGAACTTGTCCACCGCCTTCATCAGGCCGATGTTGCCTTCCTGGATCAGGTCGAGGAATTGCAGGCCGCGGTTGGTGTACTTCTTGGCGATGGAGATCACCAGACGCAGGTTCGCTTCAACCATCTCCTTCTTCGCGCGGCGAGCTTTCGCTTCACCGATCGACATGCGACGGTTGATGTCCTTGATTTCGGCCAGGCTCAGGCTGCTTTCTGTTTCCAGATCGACCAGCTTCTGCTGGCAGCGCTGGATGTCAGCCTGCAGGTTGCCCAATGCTTCGGCGTACTTGGCCTTGCCTTTGGCGAGGTCGGCAGCCCAGTCCATGTCGACTTCATTGCCCGGGAACAGGCGCAGGAAGTCGGCACGCGGCATGCGGGCGTCACGCACGCAGAGTTGC
>NZ_JBEFDG010000048.1:0-4590 GCF_040137905.1 Corticimicrobacter sp. | reverse complement strand
GTTTCATTCCAGCCACCGCCAAAGCCCGTCCCTCTCGCCCCGAATACTGAATTGCTGTATATTTATACAGATTCAATTCTGGAATTTCGCACATCATGGCCCTCAAGCTGACCGCCCGCCAGCAGCAGATCCTGGACCTGATCCGCGCTACGATCGCCCAGACAGGTTTTCCACCCACGCGCGCAGAAATTGCGCAGACACTGGGTTTTCGTTCGGCCAATGCCGCCGAGGATCATCTTCGTGCCCTGGCTCGCAAAGGGGCCATCACGCTGACGGCAGGGGCCTCGCGAGGCATTCGCCTCAACACGCCTGACACCCGCACTGAACCACAGGACACCACAAGCCACGACATGCACCCTGTGCGTGCAGCCCTGTCCGCCCTCGTCCTGCCGCTGGTCGGGCGTGTGGCCGCCGGGCACCCCATCCTGGCCACGGAACACATCGATCGGGAAATCACCGTCGATCCCGGTCTTTTCAGTCAGACACCGGATTATCTCCTCAAGGTGCGCGGCCTCAGCATGCGAGATGCCGGCATACTCGAAGGTGACCTGCTCGCCGTCAAGCGCAGCAGCGAAGCCCGCAATGGCCAGATCATCGTGGCACGCATCGATGACGAGGTCACGGTCAAGCGCCTGCACCGCACGCCCGCACAGATCGAGTTGTTGCCGGAAAATCCCGACTTCGAGCCCATCATCATCACCGCAGGCAGCGATGACGGGCGAGCATCGCCGGCGTTTTCGATCGAAGGTATCGCCGTCGGCCTGATTCGCACCTAAAATCAGGGTTTACAAGCCAACGTCCCTCCTGCCATGCCCCTGGATTCCGAACCCCGCAACGGGGACTATGCCAGCTATATCGACGCACTCGTCAATCGTCAGGCAACCGCGCCCGGCCAGACAGCCCGGCGCGGCCGGACAAGTGCAGCAAGGACGCGCAGCCAATTCCCGGACATGCCCTCCTCGCTGCCTCCCCAGCCGGCTCCGCTCCCGACAGGCGGCCAGCCATCCCGGCAAGCAGCACCCCGCCATGACCGTCCGGCTACAACGCCGGTGCCTGCCGACCAGCCATCAGACAAGCCTCTGCCTACCCTGGCAGAGCTTGCCGCGAAACGGCGCGGCGGGCTGGTCATGATGCTGATCGGTATCGCCGCCCTGATCAAGGGTTTCGATTTCGCCTCCAATGTTCTGCTTTACCAGCAGTTCAGCGAACTGATCCCCATGTTCGTGCTGCTGTTCATCGGCAGCCAATTCCTCCAGCGTGGGCGCGACCTGCGACGCCAGGGGAAATTGCCGGGCTGAACGCTGGCTTTGCCCCCACCTCGATCCGACCACGCTGTTAACATCACATCCTGTTTTTCATACGGAATGCCTGTCCATGCATCGAAAAATCGAAGCCCGCATCGTTAACGACCTGCTTGGCTCCACCCTGCCCCTGCCCAACTACGCCACTGACGGCTCTGCCGCCATGGATCTGCGAGCCTGCATAACGGAGCCCATGACCCTGGCCGCAGGAGGCCGCACTCTGGTCAAGACCGGCCTGGCCATCAACATGATGGATCCTGGCCTGGTCGCCATCGTTGCTTCGCGCTCAGGGCTCTCGCTCAAGCATGGCGTTCGTGTGGCACAGGGTATCGGCGTAATCGATGCCGACTACCATGGAGAGATCGCCGTTATCCTGGCCAACGACAGCCAGGATGACTACATTATCCAGCCCGGCGAACGGATTGCCCAACTCATGTTTCAGCCTGTCGTACAGGTATCACTGCACATGGTCGATCAGTTTTCCACCGATACAGACCGCGGTGAAGGTGGCTTCGGCAGCACCGGCAAGCAGTAGGCTCAGCCGACCGCTCGCGGGACTGGCGGCCGCAGTGGCTCGAACAATGCCGCCGCTCCGATCACGCTTCGGCAGCCAGCCTTGCCCAGACCGGCGCATGATCGGAAGGCTGCTCGTTGCCCCGCGGCCCTTTGTCGATCTCGCTGGCCACGCAACGCTCGGCCAGGGCCTGTGTCAGCAGGATATGATCGATTCTCAGGCCGGCGTTGCGCCTGAAACCGAACTGACGATAATCCCACCAACTGAATGATTTCTCCGGCTGATCGAACAGACGGAATGCATCACTCAGGCCCAGCCCCAGCAAATCCTGGAATGCCTGCCGCTCCGGCACCGACACCAGCACCTGGCCAGCCCATTTTTCGGGATTGTGGACATCCTCGTCCGCCGGTGCGATGTTGTAATCTCCCAGCACGGCCAATTGTGGATAACGCGCCAGCTCCGATTCCAGCCAACGTTGGAGCGCTGCATACCAGGCCAGCTTGTAGATGTACTTGTCGCTCTCGAGCGACTGGCCATTGGGGCAATAGGCACAGATCACACGCATCTCGCCGCCGGTGCCATCCGGAAATGTCGCTGAAATCACACGCTGCTGGCTGTCTTCGTAGCCAGGGATATTCTTGATGACGTCACGGCCAGGCTCCCGGGAAATGATCGCCACACCGTTATAGGTCTTCTGGCCGCTCCAGCAGGCGTGATAACCCGCATCAACAAAGGCCTGCAACGGAAAATTCTCGTCTGTCAGCTTGAGTTCCTGCAGGCACAGTACATCGGTTTCACTGGCTGCCAGCCAGTCCAGCACCTGAGGCAGGCGCACCTTGAGGGAATTGACGTTCCAGGTGGCAATTTTCATGTTATACGAAATCTCTTTTAATTCAACCAATCGTTTTAAATTTTTGTCAGGCAATCCTGCAAAGCTACTCAGCTCGCTACCCGTATTAATATCGCTGCGACACAAGAATTGATGTTGCAACGACACTACGTTTGTGAGTAGCATAATCAGGCACGATTAGCATGCAAAAATTTCCTGTGAAGCTCGCCGCCCCGACTGAGAGCATCACTATCGCCCTTACAAAGCTGACTGCTCTGGCCTGGAAGCGTTTACTGAGCACATGCGAGGTACCGCTAAAACTATCTGTTGCTACCCTGAACCAAGAGAGCGCCGTCCTTCCATCCACCGTCGCAGCGATGCAGATGTCCTGCACTTAGCACGGCACCCGGATACTGCATCGCCCAGGGAATCGAGGAGGCAATTTGGTTAAAGTAAAGCTTTCATCGACATAGCATCAGAACGTGCGCGGTGATAGGCCTCTTCATCCTGTGCAGAAGGAATATATCCGATAGGCCCGAATAGGCGCTGATGGCTGTACCAAGCAACCCATTCCAGCGTTACCAACTCCACAGCGGCGCTGGTTTTCAAGGCACTCGGCGATGGATCAGTTTGGCTTTGTACAGCCCGTTAATGGCCTCAGCCAGTACGTTATCATAGCTGTCGTCCCGGCTATCGACAGACTGCTCGATGCCTGCCTCAGCCAGGCGTTCTAGTGTAGCGGATAGACACGTGTTGCGATCCTTGAGCGGAATGGTGAATCAGGGATTCGGCGGGAAGCCGATCATACAGGGCCTGCTCCACGGGAGTGGAGGCTTGTGTTCGCAAAAAACCGGATTGACAAAGCAGGCGCACAGACCAGCAGAGTTCAAACGCACTCACCCCGGTCGAATCAGGAGTTTCAGCCCATCGGGAGCGGTATCCTTTCAATTTCGCCCTTTTTACATACCTCAGACTTCTTTACGGCCACGGGCTTTGTACGCACCACGCCATCTACCACGACAAGCTCTCGCAAGACCGTATTGGGATGCTGATACAACGTCTCGTAGTCCTTTCCGGGCTCAAGCACTGCGGTAATCGACTGGCCGAACTCCGGCCAGTATATGGACATACCTATCGCATTTGGATGGCTCCACCCGCCGCCACGTGAATGAATATTAATCGGAATCCCGGCCATAACGACATACTCGGAATAGTACTTTTCGTCGATATTGGGCATGGGCATGCCTATCACCGTATTGCTGAATCCGCGAACCATGGGATCGTTGGCTTCGAAGCTGTACGAGCGCGAGCTATCAAGGCAGGTATGGTTCAGGGTAATTCTGGTCGCAGGCCCAAAGTAAACCCGCAACCGGGCGCTGGCCGTCGGATCATATTCTTTCGGGAGATATAGGCTATTAGGCGCACAGCCCGAGACTAGAACAGCCAGCCCGATTATCACCATCGCCCTCTTCATTCCCTGCCCGTTCTTCATCTGCTTCCCTTTAACACAATTCACCACCCACATTACAGTATGTTATAAATTTTATCGGAAAACGACCATTATAGTGAGATACCAAAGTGACGTCACCCCCGTTTTGCAGCACTTGAAAACTAGAATTTAGCCCTCTCTGGCAAGCTGACCTGCTGTGTTCTGGCGTATTCACTCGGGGTCAGCATGCCGAGCGAACCGTGGGGTCGATGATCATTGTAATCAAGACGCCACGCTTCGATAATGGTCTTGGCGTGTTCAAGCGACAGGAACTCATGCGTGTTCAGGCACTCGTCCCGTAATCGGCCGTTAAACAACTCGCAAAGCCCGTTATCTGTGGGCTTTCCTGGTCGAGTGAAATCCAGCAGCACTTTGTTCTCCCACGCCCAGAAATCCAGCGATTTAGACGTAAATTCGGTCCCGTGATCGACGGTGATACTTGCCGGTAAGGGGACCC
>NZ_JBEFDG010000047.1:0-1681 GCF_040137905.1 Corticimicrobacter sp. | reverse complement strand
TCAATCGATGCTAGAATACGCCTCGGCGGGCCCCTTCGCATGATTCTGCGGCGAATCTGGTCAGGTCGGGAACGAAGCAGCCATAGTCGTTTCGAATCAGTGCCGAAGTCAGGCTCGCCTCTCATCTGCCGTACAATGGACGCATGACCTATCTTGTGCTGGCCCGCAAATGGCGGCCTCGTTCGTTTGAGACCCTGGTCGGGCAGGATCACGTTGTCCGGGCATTGACACACGCCTTGCAGACCCAGCGCCTGCATCATGCATGGCTCTTCACGGGCACGCGGGGCGTCGGCAAGACCACGCTGTCGCGTCTCCTGGCCAAATCCCTCAATTGCGAAACCGGCATCACGGCGCAGCCCTGCGGCAAGTGTCGCGCCTGTACCGAGATCGATGCCGGGCGCTTCGTCGACTACATCGAACTCGATGCCGCCTCCAATCGTGGTGTCGAAGAAATGACCCAGTTGCTGGAACAGGCGGTGTACGCACCCAGTTCCGGCCGCTTCAAGGTCTATATGATCGATGAGGTCCACATGTTGACCGGGCATGCGTTCAACGCCATGCTCAAGACGCTGGAAGAACCGCCGCCGCACGTCAAATTCATCCTCGCCACCACCGATCCACAGAAAATCCCGGTTACGGTGCTGTCGCGCTGTCTGCAGTTCAATCTCAAGCAGATGCCTGCCGAAGCCATCGTGGGCCACCTGCAGCATGTGCTGCAGGCCGAAAGCATTGCATTCGAGGTGCCTGCGCTGCGTCTGATTGCGCAGGCGGCCGGCGGCTCCATGCGCGATGCACTGTCGTTGACCGATCAGGCTATCGCCTACAGTGCCGACAATCTGACCGAGGAGGCCGTGCGCGGCATGCTCGGAGCCATCGACCAGCGGCACCTGGTGCGGTTGCTGGACGTGCTGTCTGCCGGGCAGGCCGAGGGTGTCATTGCCCTGGCCGATGAACTGGCGGCGCGCGGCCTGTCGTATTCCGGTGCGCTGGCCGATCTTTCGACAATGTTGTCGCGCATTGCGATTGCCCAGCGTGCCCCGGGAGCGCTGCCCGCCGATGACCCCCTGACGGCCGAATACGTGCGCCTGGCAGGGCAGATGCACCCTGATGCGGTACAACTGTTCTACAGTGTGGCAGTGCACAGTCGCAGCGAGCTGTCCCTGGCACCTGACGAATATGCCGGTTTCATCATGGCCTGCCTGCGTATGCTGGCACTGTTTGCCGAGGCTGGCGGCGCGCCTGCGACACCCGTGACTGCGCCGGTGGCTGCCGAGCCGGACCGGGCAGTATCCACGACTTCGACGGCAGCGGTGGCCGCTCCTGTGGCCGCAGCGCCGGTTGTGGTTGAGACGCCTGCCATTGCCCCTGTTGCTGCGCCTGCCGTGGCAGCAACTGCGGCTGCCAAGCCTGTTGCTTCTGCGCAGCACGCTACAGTAGTACCGCCTGCGCCCGAGATGGCCGCAGCGGGTGGCTCGACTGCGAACACGCCCGACTCAGCCGATATTCCGCCCTGGGACGACATTCCGCCTGATGCCGAGGCCGCAGGTGCGTCGACCTGGGCCGACGAGGATGCAGCAGCAGATCCGGTTCAAACTGTTGCCACGCCCACGCCCACGCCCACGCCCACGCCCGAGCCTGAGCCGGAGCCGGAGTGTCAGGCGGTTGCGCCCGTGCTCGAGGC
>NZ_JBEFDG010000046.1:0-38606 GCF_040137905.1 Corticimicrobacter sp. | reverse complement strand
GATGCTGCTCTCAGGTGAATTGGGGGGAGGGTGGTAATAACTGCTTATTCAACCCGCCGGGAGGCCTGCCGGAGGAATGGGATAATGTGGCGGGGTCCCTGCGTTTTGCGCAGGGACTGCCCTGTGCTGCCGCCATGAAGCGGGCGGTGGGTGAACTCACCCCGGCGTTGCCGGGGTTCAGACAGCGCCCACCTTGTTTCCCGCTCCATGGCGGCAACACAGGCCAGCCTCAAATTCTCCCGTTCATCAGGCAGGCCTCCCGGCTGGATGACAGCGAGGGTTGTCCTTCCTCACCCAAGGGAGGAGGAGAAATCACCAGCATGAGCGCCCGTCAGGGCCGTGTGGGGTGTGTCGTCCGAAAGCGCCGTGACAGGCAGGAATGGTCGGGGGCTTTCGGTGGGCACTGTCTGAGCCCCGGCACCGCCGGGGCGAGTTTTGCCCACCGCCCGGCCATCCCTGCCTGCCACGGGAAGTCCGGCCGAGGGCCGGACCGCTTGAGCGGCACATCCCACACGGCCCTGACGGGCGCGTCATAAGAAAGAGGAACCTCCTTTCCCTAAACTAAAATACGCGCGTCAGCATTTCCTGGGCGTGTTGGCGGGTGGTGGCGGTGATGTCGATGCCGCCCAGCATGCGGGCGATTTCTTCGATGCGGGCGGGGGTGTCGAGCGGGGTGATGGTGGAGCGGACTGTGCCGCTGCGGCGGGCCTTGCCGACCAGGTAATGGGCGTGGCCGCAGGCGGCGACCTGTGGCAGGTGCGTGACGCACAGGACCTGGTGGCGGCTGCCCAGTTCGCGCAGCAGGCGGCCAACGACTTCGGCGACGGCACCGCCGATGCCGCTGTCGACCTCGTCGAAAATCAGCGTGGGGACCTGTGCGGCCCGACTGGCGATCACGGACAGTGCCAGCGAGATACGGGCCAGCTCGCCGCCCGAGGCGACCTTGTGCAGGGGGCGCGTGGCGCTGCCCTGGTTGGCGGCGATCTGGAATACCGTGCCTTCCAGGCCATGCGGGCCGGGCTTGGCGGGTTCGAGTGCCACGTCGAAGCGGCTGCCGGACATGGCCAGCGTCTGCATGGCACGGGTGACCTGCTTACCGAGATCATCGGCTGCCTTGCGGCGTGCCGCAGACAGGGCCTGTGCCAGACGGTCGTAGCTGTCGTGCGCGGATTGCGTCTGGGTACGCAGGGCATCGATGTCCTGGGCCTGCCCCAGATCATCGAGGCGACCTTGCAGTTCTTCCAGCAATTTGGGCAGGTCGTCCGGTTCGACACGGTACTTGCGGGCCAGGTCGAAGATGCGGCCCATCCGGGCCTCGGCCTCGGCCAGTCGGCCTGGGTCGAGTTCCAGACGGTCCTGGTAGCCGTTGAGGTCGGAGACCGACTCGGCCACGGCAATGCGGGCTGACTCCAGGGTTTCGCGGATGGGTTCAAGGCGGGCGTCGTGGCGGACCAGATGGCCGATGCGCTGCACGATGCTGGCCAACTGGCTGTGGATGGCCATGTCGTCCTGGTCGAGCGCGGCCAGGGCGTGGGTAATGCCTTCGATCAGGGTCTGGGCATGCGCCAGGCGCTGCTGTTCGGTTTGCAGTGCCGCCCATTCATCGGGTTGCAGCGCCAGGGCGTCGAGCTCGTCGATCTGCCACTGCAGTTGTTCCTGCTCCTGGGCCAGTGCGCCGGCGTCGCGTTCGAGCGTGTCGAGCCGGGCCTGCAAGGCCTGCCAGTGCTGCCAGGCCTGTTGCACGGCCAGTACTTGCGGTTGCAATTGGCCGTGGGCGTCGAGCATGTCGCGCTGGGCGTCGGTGCGCAGCAGGCGCTGGTGGGCATGCTGGCCGTGGATGTCGATCAGCAGGTCGCTCAGTTCGCGCAGTTGGCTGGCCGTGGCCGGCGTGCCGTTGATGAAGGCGCGGCTGCGCCCCTGGCGGTCGATCGTGCGGCGCAGCAGCAGTGTGGGCTCGCGCTCGTGGCCCTGGGCATCGAGCCAGTCATGGGCGCTGTCGGGGGTGTCGAATTCGGCACTGATGTCGGCGCGCTCGGCACCTTCGCGGATGCTGCCGGCATCGGCCCGTTCGCCCAGCGCGAGCGCCAGCGCGTCGATCAGGATGGACTTGCCTGCGCCTGTTTCGCCCGAGAAAACGGTAAAGCCTGCATCGAACTCGAGATCGGTCTGTTCGACGATGACAAAATCACGGACATGCAGCGCGCGCAGCATAGGCAATCACTCCAGGCTGTCAGTGGCCTGCGGCATCTGGCTCCAGTGCAGCTTGCGCCGCAGCGTGGAGAAGAACCGGTAGCCGACGGGATGCAGCAGGCGCAGGACATGATCTGCACGCTGCACGACGATGCGGTCACCCGCCTGCAGTTCCGACAGGGTCTGCATGTCGAAGTGCACGCTGGCACCGGTCTCGACGCGGCTGATGGCGGTCAGGGTCATGTCGAGCACGCTGGTGTCGGGCAGCACGATGGGCCGGTTCGACAGCGACTGCGGCGCGATGGGGACCAGCGTGACGGCCTTGAGTGCCGGGTGCAGGATGGGGCCATTGGCTGCCAGCGCATAGGCGGTGGAGCCGGTCGGTGTGGAGATGATGAGGCCGTCGGCGCGCTGGGTGGACATGTACACGCCATTGACCTCGACGCGCACCTCGATCATGCCGCCGCGCCCGGCGCGGTTGAGCACCACGTCGTTGAGCGCAGTGGCCGAGAACAGGACCTCGTCGCCCCGGATCACGCGGCCCTGCAGCATGATGCGCTCTTCGGTTTCGAAGCGGCCGGCCAGCAGGTCGGTGACGGCGCGGGTGACTTCCTGCAGTGGCACGTCGGTGATGAAACCCAGCCGGCCATGATTGATGCCGACCAGCGGAATGCCGTAGGGAGCCAGTTCGCGAGCTGCGCCCAGCATGGTGCCGTCGCCGCCCATGACGATGGCCAGGTGCGCCCGCCTGCCGATTTCGTCGATATCGGCACAGTCGTATTCGTTGACGCCGGTATTCTGCGCCGTACGCGACTCGACCAGCACCGTGCGGCCGGCTTCGGACAGCAGTGCAGCCAGCTCGCGCAGCGGTGCGTCGAGCCCGGTGTCCTGGTAGCGGCCGATCAGGGCAACAATGGGGAAATGCATGGTCTTGGCGTCATCAGTGCTTTGGAATCGGGCCATTATAGAAGCCCGCAGGCAGACCGGGGCCGATCATGGTAAAAACCGCAGGATAGAATAGCGGCCTGAATGCAGTTTCCATTTCGAGTCAGTACGACATACATAAAATATGGATGACCGTTCCCGCGCGTTGCTCAAGGTCCTGATCGAGCGCTATATCGCCGAAGGCCAGCCCGTCGGCTCGCGCACGCTGTCGCAGGTGTTCGATCTGTCGCCGGCCACGATCCGCAACATCATGGCCGACCTCGAGGGCCAGGGGTTGGTGCACAGTCCGCATACGTCCGCCGGCCGCGTGCCGACGCCGCGTGGCTATCGGCTGTTCGTCGATTCGTTGCTTACGGTGCAGCCCTTTGCCGCCGAACAGACCTCGCGCATGCGCGAACTGCTGCCAGTGTCCGAACCTTCGCGTGCCGTCAATACGGCGGCGGCGTTGCTGTCGAACCTGACCGAGTTCGCCGGTGTGGTGCTGGCACCCCGGCGTGCCCAGATATTTCGCCAGATCGAATTCATTCGCCTGTCCGAGCGGCGGGTGCTGCTGATCATCGTCACGCCCGATGGCGACGTGCAGAACCGCATTCTGCTGACCCCCCGGGATTATGTCGAACACGAACTGATCGAGGCCGGCAATTTCTTCAACCAGCATTTTGCCGGCAAGTCCTTCAGTGCCGTGCGCCAGACCCTGGCGATCGAACTGACTCAGTTGCGCGAGGATATTTCCAGCCTGATGCAGGCCGCAGTGGAAGTGGGCGTCGAGGTTGCCGACACCAGTGAGTCTGTGGTGATCGCCGGTGAGCGCAAGCTGCTCGATGTCAGCGATATCGCTTCCGACATGGATCGCCTGCGCAAGATGTTCTCGGTATTCGAGAAAAAGACCGACCTGCTGCAATTGCTCGATGTCTCCAGCCATGCCCAGGGCGTGCAGATCTATATCGGCGGCGATTCACAACTGGTGCCGATGGAAGAAATGACGGTCGTGACTGCGCCCTATGGCATCAATGGTGAAGTGGTCGGCACCCTGGGCGTGATCGGCCCCACTCGCATGGCCTACGAACGCATCATCCCGATCGTCGATATCACGGCGCGGCTGCTCTCCAACGCGCTGAGTCCGCATAACTAGGAAATGTCCCGCATGTCCGATCCGTTCGATACCGACCCGCCCCTGCAGCCCCTGCGCACCGGCATCCTGCTGGTCAACCTGGGCACGCCGGATGCGCTGGAGGTCGGTGCCATCCGGCGCTATCTGCGCGAATTCCTGTCCGATCCGCGGGTGGTTGAGTTGCCGCGCGCGCTCTGGCTGCCTATTCTGTACCTGTATGTGCTGACGACCCGTCCTGCCAAGGTCAGGCATGCCTACGCCGCCGTCTGGACCGAGCAGGGCTCGCCGCTGAGGGCCTACAGTCTGCAACAACTGGCTGGATTGCGCGCCGAACTGGCACGGCGTGGCCATGATCTCACGGTCGAACTGGCCATGCGCTATGGCAATCCCTCCCTGCGCAGCGGTCTTGACCGGCTGTGCGAACAGGGCTGCGAGCGCATCCTGGCGGTGCCGCTCTATCCGCAGTATTCAGCCTCGACCACGGCGACCGTGATCGATGAGGTCGGCCGCCAGTTGGCGACCTTGCGGGATCAGCCCGAAATGCGCTTCATCAAGCGTTTCCATGTCGAGGATGGCTATATCGATGCGCTGGCCAACAGCGTGCGCGAATTCTGGCAGGCGCATGGCGAGCCGGAAAAGCTGGTGATGAGCTTTCATGGCCTGCCGCGTGCGGTGGTCGAAAAGGGTGATCCCTATTTTCGTGATTGCATGCAGACCGCCAATCAACTGGCCGCTCGCCTGGGGTTGCCTCGCGAGCGCTGGCTGGCCACTTTCCAGAGTCGTTTCGGGCGTAATCCCTGGATCGAGCCGTATACCGAGCCGACGCTGCGCGACATGGCCCGGCAGGGCGTGCGGCGCGTGGATGTGATGTGTCCGGGCTTCGTGGCCGAGTGCATCGAGACACTGGAAGAAATCGCCATGGGTGTGCGTGAAGCCTTTATCGAGGAAGGGGGCGAAGACCTGCGCTATATCCCGGCGCTCAATGCGCGCCCCGACTGGATCGGCGGGCTGGCCGATCTGGTCGAAAAAAATATCCGGGGCTGGGCTTGAATTCTACCCAGGCGTCCCCATTATCGGCAGCACGTGAAGGAAATCCAGGAGAATACGCATGTCAGACAAGCCCGAGTCCGTCGAGCAGCAGGTAGAGGCGGCAGCCGCCGCCGAGCAGGCCGCCGCACAGATTGCCGAGCTGGAAGCGGCGCTGGCCGAAGCCCAGGCCAAGGCTGCCGAGCATTATGAACAACTGCTGCGCACGCATGCCGAGGCTGAAAACGTCCGTCGCCGTGCCCAGGAAGATGTCTCCAAGGCACGCAAGTTCGGCATCGAGTCGTTTGCCGAAAGCCTGGTGCCGGTCAAGGACAGCCTGGAGGCTGCACTGGCCCAGGCCGAGCAGAGCCCCGAATCCTGGCGCGAGGGTGTTGAAACCACGTTGCGCCAACTGGTTGGTGCCTTCGAGCGCCATCATCTCAAGGATATCGCGCCGGCGGTAGGTGAAAAGTTCGATCCGCACCTGCACCAGGCGATTTCCTCGGTGCCGGCCGACCAGCCGGCCAACACCATCGTGGCCGTGTTGCAGAAGGGCTACCTGATTTCCGACCGCGTATTGCGGCCGGCGCTGGTGACGGTGGCTGCCGGGTCTTGATTTCCAGGCTGCCGTCCCCATTTTTGGATGCATAGGCAACACACGGGCCATTCCGTGATTCCACACAACGAATTCAACGTATTCAGCAAGGTAAACAGATCATGAGCAAAATCATCGGTATCGACCTGGGCACGACCAATAGCTGCGTCGCTGTCCTCGAAGGCGGTCAGGTCCGCATCATCGAAAACGCCGAGGGCACCCGCACCACGCCCTCCATCGTCGCCTACATGGAAGACGGCGAGACCCTGGTGGGCGCGCCGGCCAAGCGCCAGGCCGTCACCAACCCCAAGAACACCCTGCACGCCGTCAAGCGCCTGATCGGCCGCAAGTTCGACGAAAAGGCCGTGCAGAAAGACATCGACCTGATGCCCTATCGGATCATCAAGGCCGACAACGGCGACGCCTGGGTCGAAGCCCAGGACAAGAAGCTGGCACCGCCGCAGGTGTCGGCCGAAGTGCTGCGCAAGATGAAGAAGACCGCCGAGGATTACCTGGGCGAGCCCGTGACCGAAGCCGTGATCACGGTGCCGGCCTACTTCAACGACAGCCAGCGCCAGGCCACCAAGGATGCCGGTCGCATCGCCGGTCTCGAAGTCAAGCGCATCATCAACGAGCCGACGGCTGCTGCGCTGGCATTCGGTCTGGACAAGAACGAAAAGGGCGACCGCAAGGTCGTGGTGTATGACCTGGGCGGCGGTACGTTCGACGTGTCCATCATCGAGATCGCTGACCTGGACGGTGAAAAGCAGTTCGAAGTGCTGTCGACCAACGGCGACACCTTCCTGGGTGGCGAGGATTTCGACCAGCGTATCATCGAATACATCATCGAAGAGTTCAAGAAAGAGCAGGGCGTTGACCTGTCCAAGGACGTGCTGGCCCTGCAGCGCCTGAAAGAAGCCGCCGAAAAGGCCAAGATCGAGCTGTCCTCGAGCCAGCAGACCGAAATCAACCTGCCGTACATCACGGCCGATGCATCCGGTCCCAAGCATCTCAGCCTCAAGGTCACCCGCGCCAAGCTGGAAGCCCTGGTCGAAGACCTGATCGAACGCACCATCGAGCCCTGCCGCGTGGCCATCAAGGATGCCGGCATCAAGGTGTCCGATATCGACGACGTGATCCTGGTCGGCGGCATGACCCGCATGCCCAAGGTGCAGGAAAAGGTCAAGGAATTCTTCGGACAGGAGCCGCGCAAGGACGTCAACCCCGATGAAGCCGTGGCCGCCGGTGCCGCGATCCAGGGCTCGGTGCTGTCGGGCGACCGCAAGGACGTGCTGCTGCTGGACGTGACGCCGCTGTCCCTGGGTATCGAAACCCTGGGTGGCGTGATGACCAAGATGATCCAGAAGAACACCACCATTCCGACCCGTTACTCGCAGGTGTTCTCGACGGCTGACGACAACCAGCCGGCCGTGACCATCAAGGTGTTCCAGGGCGAGCGTGAAGTGGCTGCCGGCAACAAGTCACTGGGCGAGTTCAACCTTGAAGGCATCCCGCCCGCATCGCGTGGCACGCCGCAGATCGAAGTGACCTTCGACATCGATGCCAACGGCATCCTGCACGTGTCTGCCAAGGACAAGGGTACCGGCAAGGAAAACAAGATCACGATCAAGGCCAACTCCGGTCTGAGCGAAGCCGAGATCGATCGCATGGTCAAGGATGCCGAGGCCAATGCCGAGGAAGACCGCAAGGTCGCCGAGCTGGCCGTGGCCCGCAACCAGGCCGATGCGCTGGTGCACTCGACCCGCAAGTCGCTGGAAGAGTACGGCGACAAGCTGGAAGCCGGCGAGAAGGAAGCCATCGAGACGGCCATCAAGGATCTCGAGGCCGTGCTCAAGGATGGCGACAAGGAAACCATCGATGCCAAGGTCGAGGCACTGACCCAGGCTGCCCAGAAGCTGGGCGAGAAGATGTATGCCGACATGCAGGCCCAGGCAGGCGCTGAACAGCCGGGCGGTGCCGAACAGGCCCAGCCGCAGGATGACAACGTCGTCGATGCCGACTTCAAGGAAGTCAAGCGTGATCAGCAGTAACGTGATCTGCCGCCCGAAGGGTGGCTGATCGAGCAGGCGCAACATGCCTGCCAGGCCCGGTTGTCCGCTTCATAGGCGGCAACCGGGCATAGTCGTTTAATAAGCAACCAATACAGACCATGGCAAAACGCGATTACTACGAGGTCCTGGGCGTATCCAAGAGCGCCTCCGACGATGAACTCAAGAAGGCCTATCGCAAACTGGCGATGAAGTACCACCCGGATCGCAATGCAGGCGATGCCCAGGCCGAAGAGCGATTCAAGGAAGTCAAGGAAGCCTACGAAACCCTCAGCGATCCGCAGAAACGTGGTGCCTATGATCGCTTCGGTCATGCCGGTGTCGATCCCTCCATGGGCGGTGGGCCGGGCGGAATGGGGGGCATGGGCGGCTTCTCGGATGCCTTCGGCGATATCTTCGGCGAGATTTTCGGGGCGGGTCGTCGTGGCGGTGGTGGCGGTGGGCCACAGGTCTATCGGGGTTCCGATCTCAAGTACAACATGGAGATCACGCTCGAACAGGCTGCCTCGGGTTTTGATACGGAAATCCGTGTGCCAAGCTGGGATGACTGCGATACCTGCCACGGCTCGGGTGCCAAGCCGGGCACCAAGCCGGTCACTTGCCGCACCTGTGGTGGCGTGGGCGCAGTGCGCATGCAGCAGGGCTTTTTCAGCGTGCAGCAGACCTGCCCGACCTGCCACGGTTCCGGCAAGGAAATTGCCGATCCATGCCCGTCCTGCCACGGCGAGGGCCGTATTCGTCGCAACAAGACGCTGCAGGTCAAGATCCCGGCCGGTATCGACGACGGCATGCGCATCCGTTCTGCGAGCAATGGCGAACCGGGCGTCAATGGTGGCCCGCCGGGCGACCTGTATGTCGAGATCCACATCAAGACGCACAAGATCTTCCAGCGCGACGGCGATGACCTGCACTGCGAACTGACCATTCCGTTCACCACGGCGGCGCTGGGCGGTGATCTGCAGGTGCCGACGCTGGGCGGCAAGGCCGAGATCACCATTCCCGAAGGCACCCAGTCGGGCAAGACGTTCCGCCTGCGCGGCAAGGGTATCCGCGGCGTGCGCGGTTCCTACCCCGGCGACCTGTACTGCCATGTGGCAGTCGAGACGCCGGTGCGTCTGAACGAAGAGCAGAAGGCCATCCTGCGCCAGTTCGAGGCTTCGCTCAAGGACGGTGGCGAACGCCACTCCCCGCAGAGCAAGTCTTGGACCGACCGGGTCAAGGAGTTCTTCAGCTGAGGTTTCGACGCCGGGTGTGAACGAAACGAACAAGGGCCGTCTTGATGGAGACGGCCCTTGTCGCATTTGGACGATGCGCTGTATGGTCAGTTTTGCGCGGATCCCATATCGTCAGGCAGTCTGTGTTACGACCTGATGGGTCCCGGTCTGTGGATCCAGGAAAAGATAGACGGCCGTATTGTCATGGAAATACTCATCGATGTTGAGCTGTCCCAGAAAGATGAGCGGGCCTGTCTCTGATATCGGCCATTCAGGTGCCTGCAGCCATTTGGGTGGTCGCTTCACATACCGGAACTTGTCCACGATCTGCTGTTTGAGCCAACTGCGGCGCTTGTTGCCCGATGCCTGCTCGGGGGCTGCAGCGAGCAATGAGGACAGGTACGTCAGGTCGGCACGCAGCCAGACTGGCTGCGCATCCAGCAGCAATTCGAAGATTTCGTCTGCTTCGTGGTGAACGTTGAAAGGGATGGCGTGACGTTGCAGGAACTCGGTCAGTACATGCCGGGCATTCAGCACATCTCCAGGGTGTCGATAGTTCAGCCCGATCAAATAATGAAATAGCGTCGTGCCATTGTGGCAGTATGACGGTGCATTTTCTGCTGACAGGGCCGTCTCAAGTGCTGTGTCTTGATACAGGTGCTGTTCAAATGCCTGTGGTGTGATCGTGGCTTCCACGAATGCAATGATGCCGGCAGGAACCATGCTGCTCACCTGGTTGCACTGTCGGGATGCGCCGCCCACCAGCTTTCCGCCTGCGTATCCAGCAATGGCAGCAGTGACGCGGCAACCGTCTCATAGTGGGCAGCAGCCTGGATCGGCTGATCCGGTTCGTAGCTGCGCGGCCCGAAACTGAACCATTGTTCTCCAGCCTGTCCATCTGCTTCCTGGGTCAGGCGGATGCGGCCGGTGCCGAAGTAGGTCGTGTTCAGCCTGGATAGGGGCAAGCCTTTGCCTGGTCCTGTGGCTGGACCATCAGTCGGGCAGCAGGCGATTTCCACGACAAAGCTGCCGCCGGCGCTATAGAACTGGATGCTGACAAAATCAGCTCTTGCGGGTGTTTTGCGGTAAAAGTGTGGCAGCGAACCCTTGAAGCCGCGTTGTCGCAGGGCCGGGATGAATACGGCCTTCAGCGCCGTGAGCATGTGTTGCTTGTGATCAGTCATTGTGCGTCTGTGATGATGCGTCTGCATCCATGATTTCCGCTTCCCTGCAGATCAGGAAGCAGTCATCAAAAACCAGGGCCCTGGCCTTGCCCTGTGGGGTGTGAGAGGGAACGAAATAGGTTCTGAGCACGCCGTCCAGAGCTGTCTGGTAGGCAGCCAGCAATGGTTTCGGGCCACGCGCCAGCAGGCCGGCGCGGTCGGTGCCGAAGATCAGGTTGCCCTCGCGCCTGTAGCTGTTCGCATAGTGCTGCAGGGGCCGCCAGCTCCGCAGTATCCGTGTATGGGCATCGTATATCCTGCCCAGGATTTCATGCGCCGAAGCGGTTGTCTCACCGGAGTAGTACAGGCCGCCATGGGGCTCGGTGTAGTCCCACAGCAGAGGATGATGGTCCGTGAAAATCAGTTCCCCGGTCTGGGTGGGTCGGACGTTCGACTCCATGACCTGCCGGCAGCGGATCACGAAGCGGCGCTGCGCGCCGTGTGCGTCGCTGCGGATGGATTGCTGCTGTTCATTGAGGAACCAGTCGTCGCAGCCCAGATGGATCAGCAACGCATCGGTGCCGGTGTCTTCGACGCGATGGATATATCCATTCAGATCGTCATACAGGGCGTCGGCGAGTTGCTGGAGGTTCATGCATTCTTGTAGGGGGTGAAGCGGCATCGACGCGATTCGATGCCGCAGGTGGGTCAGGCCTGGGGCCAGGCCTGCATGGCGGAATCGATGATGGCCTGCAGTCCTGCGCAATCGAGACCGTCGCGGGCCTGGAGCGACATGCCCATGATGACCGTAGTGTAGAACTTGGCCAGGATGGCTGCGTTCGTGCCGGCGGGTACGTCGCCTTCCTCGATGCCGCGCTCGATGCGCTGGCGCAGGTCGCCTTCGGCCTCGGCACGGAATTCGGCCAGGGCCGTCTGTACCTTGGTCGATTGTGCATAGCAGTTGATGGCGGAATTGACGACCATGCAGCCGGCGGGCGTCTCCGGATCGGACATCGTGTGCACAGCCTCGAATAGCAGGTTGCGGACGGCTTCCCTGGCGGTGGGCGAGGTGTTGAGCAGGCATTTGGCGTGATCGTCGCCATAGCGCTGGCGATAGTAGGCCACGGCCTCGAAGTAGAGCCCGGCCTTGTCACCGAATGCGCCGTACAGACTGGGCGCGGTGATTTCCATGGCCTCGGTGAGGTCCTGGATGGTGGTGGTTTCGTAGCCCTGGCGCCAGAAAACATGCATGGCGCGCTCGAGTACTGTCTCGCGATCGAAGGAGACCGGCCTTCCGCGTGGGCGGCCAGGTTTGCTGTCCGTTATTTTCATAGTGGATAATATTAAATTGCTTGACCTGTCCTGGCAATGGCGTTTAGAGTGCTGTCTGATTTTCATAACAGTCGTTATGAAAATAAAAAACAATGTGTGCTGCGTAGCGCTGCGCGGTACTTCAACGCTGGAAACCAGACAGGCATGATGACTTCTACTTTTTTCGGTACCACGTCGCGTGGTGCCCTGGTGCTGCTGGCACCGTTGTTGCTGGCGTTGGCGGTGTCCGGCTGTCGCAGTCAGGCGGCTGAAGACACGGCACCTGCCGCGCCCACGGTCGGCGTCGCGCCAGCCCTTTCCCGACAGATCATCCAGTGGGATGACTTCAGCGGGCATATCGAAGCCGTCGAAAGTGTGGCCCTGCGGCCACGCGTCAGTGGCTACATCGAGAAAATCACCTACCAGGAAGGTCAGATCGTCCAGCGCGGCGATGTCCTGTTCGAGATCGATGCGCGCAGCTATCAGGCGGCCCTGAACCAGGCCGAGGCCGAACTGGCACGCGCCAGGACGCGTGAACGGCTGGCGCGCAGCGAGTTCGTCCGGTCGCAGAAACTGGTGGCCGTGCAGGCGGTCTCCACGGAGATGCTGGAACAACGGCGGGCGGCTGTCGAGCAGGCCCAGGCCGATGTGCAGTCCGCCCAGGCCGCCGTGGCACAGAACCGGCTCGATCTGGATTTCACGAAAGTGCGTGCCCCCATTACGGGGCGGGCCGGACGCGCCCTGGTCACGGTCGGCAATCTGGTCACGGCCGATGGACAGGACAGCGTGCTGACGACACTGGTGTCGCAGGATCCTGTGTATGTCCATTTCGACAGTGATGAGCGCACTTATCTGCGTTATGCCCGGATGTCACGCAATGGTGAGCGCCCCGATGAGCGCAATGGCGGTGTGCCCGTCCAGGTGGGGCTGACCGGCGAAGCGGGCTATCCGCATGCGGGCCGGGTGGATTTCATCGACAACCGTGTCGATACAGGGACCGGCACCATCCGTGTCCGGGCAACGCTGCCCAATCCCGACGGGCACCTGACCCCCGGGCTGTATGCCCGCGTACGCCTGCAGGCCAGCAGCGCATTCGATGCCGTGCTGATCGACGACAAGGCCATCATGACCGACCAGGATCGCAAGTATGTCTACGTGGTAGATGAGCAGAACGCTGCGCAGCGCCGCGATATCCGGCTGGGGCGCAAGAGCGATGGACTGCGCGTGGTCGAGCAGGGGCTGGAGCCGGGCGAGCGTGTTGTCGTCACCGGCATCCAGAAAGTGTTTTTCCCGGGCATGACGGTTGCGGTTCAGGAGGCCCCCATGGCTCCGTTGCAGCTTGCCCAGCAATCCAACGCCAGCCACTGAGCCTGCCATGAATTTTTCCCGTTTCTTCGTGGACCGGCCGATCTTTGCGGCGGTCCTGTCCATCATCATTTTCGTGTGCGGGCTGATTGCAATTCCCTTGCTGCCCGTCAGCGAGTATCCCGAAGTCGTTCCGCCCAGCGTGCAGGTGCGCGCTACCTATCCGGGGGCCAATCCGCGCGAGATTGCGGATACCGTTGCCGCGCCACTGGAGGAATCCATTACGGGTGTGGAGGACATGCTCTACATGAAGTCGGTGGCCGGCAGCGATGGCGTGCTGGTCCTGACGGCTACTTTTCGCCCCGGGACCGATCCGGACGAGGCGCAGGTCAAGGTGCAGAACCGCGTGGCGCAGGCCGAGGCGCGCCTGCCCGAAGCGGTGCGTCGCCAGGGGGTGGTCACGGCCAAGCAGTCGCCGAACATCACGCTGGTGGTGCAACTGAGCTCGCCCGACGGCCGCTACGACGAACTCTATCTGCGCAATTATGCGGTGCTGCACGTGCGTGACGAACTGGCACGCCTGCCCGGCGTCGGTGATGTGCAGTTGTTCGGCTCGGGTGATTATTCAATGCGGTTGTGGCTCGATCCGGACCGGATTGCCGCGCTGGGCATGACAGCCGGCGAGGTGGTGGCCGCCGTGCGCGAACAGAATCTGCAGGTATCGGCCGGACAACTGGGGGCACCGCCCAATCCCGACGGCAGCGATTTCCTGCTGTCCATCAATGCGCAGGGCCGTCTGGCGACCGAGGAAGAGTTCGGCGACATTATCGTCAAGACCGGAGACCAGGGACAGGTGACGCGCCTGCGGGATGTGGCACGCATCGAGTTGGGGGCGTCCGATTATTCGCTCAAGTCGTTGCTGAACAATCAGCAGGCGGTGGCCATTCCCGTATTCGAATCGCCGGGAGCCAATGCCATCGATGTTTCTGACCAGATCCGGGCCCGGATGGCGGAACTGTCGGTACGCTTTCCCGAAGGTATGAGCTGGTCCGTCGAGTATGACCCGACCGTATTTGTGCGCGACTCGATCAAGTCGGTGGTGAGCACGCTGCTCGAGGCAGTACTGCTGGTGGTGCTGGTCGTGATCCTGTTCCTGCAAACCTGGCGTGCCTCGATCATTCCGCTGCTGGCGGTGCCGGTGTCGGTGGTAGGTACGTTTGCCGTGTTGCTGATGCTGGGTTTTTCGATCAACACGCTGACGCTATTCGGTCTGGTGTTGGCCATCGGGATCGTGGTCGATGATGCCATCGTGGTGGTCGAGAATGTCGAGCGCAACATCGAAGAGGGTCTGGACCCGCGCGCAGCGGCGCATCAGGCCATGCGCGAAGTCAGCGGCCCCATCATCGCAATCGCGCTGGTACTGTGCGCCGTGTTCGTGCCCATGGCTTTTCTGTCTGGTGTCACGGGGCAGTTCTACAAGCAGTTTGCCGTGACCATTGCGATTTCGACGGTGATCTCGGCCATCAACTCGCTGAGCCTGTCGCCCGCGCTGTCGGCGCTGCTGTTGCGGCCGCATGGCGCACCGCCTGACCGGCTCACGCGCGTGCTCAATCGCAGTCTGGGTTGGCTGTTTGGTCCATTCAACCGATTCTTTCACCGCAGCGCCCAGCGCTATGAAGGTAGCGTGGCGCGCATCCTGGGCCGGCGCGGTGCCGTATTCCTGGTCTATCTGGTACTGATCGCGGCAACCGGGCTGGTTTTCCGGGCGGTGCCCGGCGGTTTTATCCCGACGCAGGACAAGCTGTACCTGATCGGTGCCCTGAAACTGCCGGAAGGGGCCTCGCTGGAGCGCACCGAAGCGCTGGTGCGCCGCGTGACGCAGATTGCCCTGGAGACCGAGGGCGTCAAGAACTCGGTGGCTTTTCCCGGCCTGAATGTGCTGCAACTGACCAATACGCCCAATAGCGGTGTGGCCTTCTTCGGCCTGGTACCGGCTGCCGAGCGTTCGCGCACGGCCGCCGAGATTGCGGCCGAACTCAATGCGCGGTTTGCCCAGGAGCAGGCAGGCCTGGCGTTTGCCATCATGCCGCCGCCGATCATGGGGCTGGGCACTGGCTCGGGCTACTCGCTGTATGTGCAGGACCGCAGTGCGGCAGGCTATGGTGCCCTGCAGACGGCCACCAATACCCTGGCCGGTACCGTGTCGCAGTTGCCGGGGTTCCAGTATCCGATCAGTTCCTATCAGGCCAATGTCCCGCAGTTGGATGCGGTCGTCGATCGTACCAAGGCCAAGGCGCAGGGCGTGGCCCTGAGCGATCTGTTCGACACGATGCAGGTCTACCTGGGATCGAGCTATGTGAACGACTTCACGCGCTTTGGCCGCACCTTTCGCGTGATGGCGCAGGCCGAGGCACCGTATCGCAGTACCGTCGAGGATATCGCCAGCCTGCGCACCCGCAACGCCCGGGGTGAGATGGTGCCGATCGGCAGTATGGTCGAGGTGCGAGAAACCTATGGCCCGGACCCGGTCATCCGCTTCAACGGCTATCCGGCGGCCGACCTGATCGGCGAGGCCGATCCGCGCATGGTGTCGTCGTCGCAGGCGCTGCAGATTCTCGAGGGGACAGCGGCACAGGCGCTGCCACCCGGCATGCAGATGGCGTGGACGGACCTGAGCTATCAGCAGGCAACCCAGGGCAATGCGGCGCTGGTCGTGTTTCCCCTGGCGGTGCTGCTGGTCTTTCTGGTACTGGCCGCCTTGTATGAGAGCTGGACGCTGCCGCTGGCTGTGATCCTGATCGTGCCGATGTGCCTGCTGTCGGCCATGACGGCGGTCTGGTTGACCGGGGGCGACGGCAATATCTTTGTCCAGATCGGCTTGGTGGTACTGATAGGCCTGGCATGCAAGAACGCGATCCTGATCGTGGAGTTCGCCCGTGAACTGGAGCAGCAGGGCCGCAGTACTGTCGAGGCTGCGCTGGAAGCCTGCCGTCTGCGCCTGCGCCCCATCATCATGACCTCGATTGCCTTCATTGCCGGTGTGGTGCCGCTGATGATCGGCGTGAGCGCCGGTGCCGAAGTGCGGCAGGTCATGGGCGTGACGGTCTTTGCCGGCATGCTGGGCGTTACTTTGTTCGGACTGTTCCTGACACCTGTTTTCTATGTGGTATTGCGCCGCCTGGCGACGCGCAAGGCGCGGCGCATGACAGACCACACAACGCTGGAGACATTCGATGCGTAGTTTTTTCTTGATGTTGGCGGGGGCCTGGCGTAGTGCGGCAGTTGTGTTGTCAGGCCTGGTGCTGGCAGCCTGCACGGTCGGCCCGGATTACCGGGCACCACAAATGGCGGCAGGTGAAGCCTTTGCGCGCCAGGAGCCGGATGTTGCCGGTCTGGCGGTGCCCGATGCCGATGTTGCGTTCTGGCGCACGCTTGATGATCCCTTGCTGGCGACGCTGGTGGAAGAGACGTTGCGTGCCAATCATGATATCCGCATTGCCCTGGCGCGTTACGAACAAGGTCAGGCACTGGCGCGGCGGGCCGGTTTCGACCGGTTTCCGACGCTGGGGGCATCGGCCGAGTCGGGTGACCGGCGTCTGAGCGCCTCGCAGGCACCCGGAGTGGCCCGCGACGACCGGGACGGCGAGTTCCATACGGCAGGGCTGTCGGTTGTATGGGAGCTGGATTTCTTTGGGCGTGTCCGGCGCAGTGTCGAGTCCAGCCGTGCGGATATGCAGGCCGATGCGGCAGACCTGGCCGCAATGCAGGTCGCCATGGTGGCACAGGTGACGGATGCCTATTTCCAGTTGCGTGGTCTGCAGGCCCAGTTGCAGGTGGCAAAGGATAACGAGGCCAATCAGGCCGATACCCTCCAGTTGATCGAAACGATGCTGGAAAATGGTCGCGGGACATCTTTCGATGCGGATCGGGGGCGAACCCAACTGGCGCTGACCCGGTCGCGGGTGCCTGCCCTTGAAGCGCAGGCGGCCGTGATGGCGCATCGCATTGCCGTCCTGACGGGACGCACGCCGGCGGCGATGGCAGCGGTGCTGGACCCGGCAGCCGCGCTGCCGACGTTGCCCATGCAGATCAACGCCGGTACGCCCGGAGAGTTGCTGCGTCGGCGACCGGATGTGGCAGCGGCCGAGCGCCGGCTGGCGGCGGCGACGGCCCGCATCGGCGTGGCAACGGCCGATCTGTTTCCGCAGTTCACGCTGGGTGGCCTGATCGGAACGCAGGCGCTGGGCTGGGGGGCTTTGTTCGAACGCGACAGTGAGACGCGCATGGTTTCACTGGGCGTAGGGGGCTCGTTCCTGGATGTTGGCCGGGTCCGGGCGCGTATTGCTGCCGCCAATGCAGCGGCCAGCGAGAATCTGGCCCTCTACGAGCGCACGGTATTGCGTGCCCTGGAAGAAACGGAGAATGCGCTGGTGCGCCTGTCCCGGTCACAGACCGAGCATGCGCTGCTGGAGCAGGCGGCGCAGGCCAGCCGTCGGGCCGTGGCAACGGCACGGCTCCAGTTCGAGGCGGGCGTGATCAGTGTGCTGGATGTGCTGGACGCCGAGCGTTTCCGGCTGGAGGCCGAAGAACTGCTGGCGCGCAGCAGCATGCAGATGGCCACGGCATGGGTGGCGGTCTATCGGACGCTGGCCGGAGGCTGGCCGCAGTCCGTGCCCGCTGTGCAGGGCCAGGCGTTGGCCAGCCGAGAGTGATGCGGTTCAGTCCGTAAACGAGAATTCGGCGACTTCGCACACATTGATGTTATTGCGGGTGGCTTCTTCACCATCGTCGAAGGTGCCCTTGAAATCGAAGCGGCAGGCACCGGTGCCGTCGTCGATGTCGATCTTGATCGATTCGCCCGGGCCGATGACTTCCGAGCCCAGGATGTCCTCTTCCCAGTCACTGGTCGAGGTACGCGAAGCGTAGAAGGAGATCAGGACGGACTGGGTCTTGTTGTGGACTGTGACATTGCGGTCGGCCGCGGAGGCTGGGCCGGTTGCTGCAAACAGACCGGCAGCGACGGTAGCAAGCAGGAGAAGGCGGGACTTGATGGGCATGGCGTAACACCTCGAAGAGAGCTTGTGGAAAGAAGGCACCCACCCCGGCATGCGAGTGGGTAACGCAGCAATCTTACGTAAGTGTCAGAATTTGCAACATCACTGAAACTGGGTAATTTTCAGCCGCTCGTACTCAGCTGGCGGGCAACCAGCCGTGCTGTCGGTACCAGTCGAGGGTGTCGTTCAAGGTTTCTTCCAGTGGTCGAAAACGCAGGCCCAGTTCGCGCTCGCTTTTGCTGTGATCGAAGTGGCTGCGGTCTGCCTCACTGAGCATCAGGCGCACCGTGGAGAGGCTGAGCAGGACAGGCTTGCCGCTGAGTCTGGAATAGATTTCCTGCAGGCAGGCCAGCACATACAGCAGGGGGGCAGGGACTTTTCGGGTCGGTGCGGTGACACCGGCTGCCCGGCTCAGTAGTGGGATCAGTTCCTGCATGGTCATGTGGCGTCCTGCCGCCAGGTAGCGCTCGCCGCGCCGCCCTTTGTATGCGGCGGCAATGTGTGCCTGGGCGACATCGCGGGCATCGACGACCGAGAAGCTGCCGGGTACCAGACCCGGCAGCCGGCCTTGTGCCAGATCCAGTGCGAGCTGGCCGGACGAGGTCGGCCCGAGATCAGCCGGTCCCCACATCCAGCCCGGCAGCACGAAACTGGCCTGCATCCCGTCATGCCGGGCAAGAAACTGCATGACGACGTCATCGGCCAGGATTTTGCTGCGATAGTAGTCATCGGCATCATCCAGCACCCGCGTGTGCGTTTCGTCTATCAGGGTGCCCGGCTCGCCATGCAGGACAGCAATCGACGAAGTCTGGATGAACCGCCGGACTCCGGCGACATACGCCTGCTCGAGCAACTGGCGTGTCCCGTCGACGTTGATGCGTTGCAGCGCATCCCGGTGGCGTCCGCCCGAGTAGTTCTCGCGGAAAAAGGCTGCCGTGTGGAACACGATATCGCAACCGCGCAGGGCCGGGGCAAAGGTGGCGACATCGGTCATGTCGCCTTCGACCAGCTCGATGCCATCGAGCGTGCCGAACTGCTGCAGCCCCTTGCGCAGCGAGCGTGTCAGTGCCTTGACCTGGATGCCTTGTTCGCGCAGGGTGCGGACGAGATTGTTGCCCAGCAGGCCGGTGGCTCCGGTGACGAAAGCGGTATGGATGTCGGTAGACATGATGAATTCCAGATGTCGATTGATATTTGGAATGTATGCGTCTGGATTTCGAATGTCAATTGATATCTGGGGTGCTATGATTATTTCCATGGAAAAGACACGCAAATCAGGCACGACAAGCCCGCGCCTCAGCCGGGAGGAGAGTCAGGCCCGAACCCGCGAGCGACTGATCGAAACCGCCACGCGGCTGTTTGTCGGGCAGGGCTATGGCGGCACCTCAATCAGGGACATTGCCGAGCAGGCCGGCTATTCGCAGGGTGCCTTCTATTCGAATTTCGAGAGCAAGGAATCCTTGCTGCTCGAAATGCTGCGCCGGCATATGGCCGGGGAAGCAGCCCATCTGGCCACACTGTCGGAGCGGGCCGGTGCCAGCCTGGAAACGGTGCTCGATAATCTGGAAGCCTGGGCCTCCACCCTGGACCAGGATGTCAACTGGTCCATGTTGTCCATCGAGTTGCAGATGCAGGCGCAGCGCAGCACGACTTTCGCGACGGCCTACCGGGCGGTCTGGCAGCAGCACCGCGATGCCCTGGCTGTCTGGCTGGGGCAACTGTTTGCCGCACACGGGTTGCAGCCTCCTGTCGGGATCGAGGCACTGGCGGCGTCCTTCATGGCGCTGGCACATGGACTGGCATTGCAGCGCGCCTCGACCGGCATGGATGTGTCGGGACGGATGATGGTAGTGCTGTTGCGCGGATTGCTGGCGATGGCCAGGCCGGCTTGAGTCCGGGGTGACCCGAGGGGGCTTGGGAGTAGCCTGGCGACAAAAAAAATGCCAGCCCGAAGGCTGGCATGTCGTACGAACCGGAAATCAGTGGTTCACGTTGGGAAAGGCCGGTTGCGGACGCCCCTTGAAGTCCAGCCACTGCTTGTTGCTGAAGTCATACAGCTTGCAGTAGCGCGCGCACTGGAAGTACCAGCGCCACGAGAACATTTGCACTACGATGCGGCCCGGCAGCATGGTTTCCAGCTTGTGCTGGGCTTCGGGCAGTTTGTAGAGCGGTACGCTCATGTCCACGTGGTGTGCGGTGTGCACCATGATGTTGTGCAGCAGGCGACGGCCGAAGTACTTGAAGGTCAGGTGCACGGTGGTCGAGACGAATGGCTGGCAGGCTGCCCATTCGGCCTTGTTCTCGTACCACTCGATCTCGGGGTGGGTGTGCTGGATGTAGATCACCATGCCGATCATGCCGTTCCAGAAAATGAACGGGATGACGAAGCCGGTCAGCAGCAAGACCCAGACCGACTGGCCGGTGGCCGAGGCTGCCCAGACCAGACCGGCGATCCAGGCGATGCCGCCGGCCGTGACCAGCAGGCTGTCGAGCGTGAAGATGCGACGGCGCGTGGGCATCTGGCGGGCGTTGGGGAAGTACATTTTCTTCCACCAGATCTCGATCAGGTAGTACAGCCAGGGGCCCCAGCCGCTGCGGTAGATGCGCTCCAGTGCGCGGGCGGCAGGCGAGAGGGCGCGATACTCTTCCGGTGTCTTGGGGCACCAGACGAAATCGAAGCCCTTGAGGTTGGAGTAGCCGTGGTGGACGGTGTTGTGGCCGGTCTCCCAGAGGCTGTAGGTGGTCAGCGAGGGCAGGAACAGCAGGCGACCCACCCAGCGGTTCAGGCGTCGGTTGTCGGTGAAGGCCTGGTGGCAGGCATCGTGGCCGAGAATGAACAGACGGCCTATGATGAAGCCCATCACCATGCCCAGCAGGATCTTGACGGCCAGATTGTCGAACAAAATGATGCCCGCCAGCGCCAAACCATACAGCGTGAAGTCCAGCACGACCAGCGACAGGGCAAAGAGGGTGGAGCGGTCTGCCAGCGGAGCGATCCAGTTGCGGATGACTTTACGGTGCGGCAGGGGTTCGCCGGGAGCAATAGGCGTATCTAGCGGGTTCAAAGTGGGTCCTGATTTGATATTTCGTATTGACAACATGTGCGCGGCATAATAGGCGCGCGCCGATATTAGCAGCATGCAGCTTTCAGCTTGATGTAAACCTTATCACAAGTAGGGGTATGTGAAGGATTGCCGCAGCCTTCCTGTGCGGATGTTACGAAGGGTGGCATTTGGCAATCCGGTGGCCAATTGAGGCATGCCTGATTTGGTTTTTTGTCGCTTATTGGGTAATTTAGACAGGTCGCCGTCCTTGCATTTCAGAACTATGATTACATCCTTCATGGCATGGCGTAGAATCCCCGCCGCCAGCCGTTTCGCTTTCCTTGCTACGGCCGTATTCTTCCTTCCCGCAGGCAGTCAATGAAAAAATGGTTCAAACGGATAGTGATCGGCACTGCCACCCTGGCGCTGGTCGCGGTGGTTGGCGCTGCACTGTTCCTGCTGACTTTCGATCCGAACACCTACGCGCGCAAGCTTGAAGAGGCGGTGCTCGAAAAATACCAGCGTGTGCTGACGATCGAGGGCGATGTCGAGTTGTCGCTGTTTCCGCGTATCGGGCTGACGCTGACAGGCGTGTCACTGTCGGAACCGGGCAGCGAGGCGACATTCGCATCGGTGGACCGGGCACGGGTCGCCGTGGCGATCTGGCCTCTGCTGTCCAATAGCCTGGTCATCGACAACGTGATGGTCGAAGGCTTTGGCGTCAATATCGTACGCAACGAGCGAGGGCAGCTCAATTTCCAGGATCTGCTCGATGGCCCGGCCGATGCGCCGGCCGCCGATGCTCCAGCAGATCCGAAGGCAGATGATGCCGCCTCGCATGCGGCGGCTTCGGGCAGCGAACGGGTGCGGCGCTCGACCATGCAGATCGACATTGCCGGGCTGGATCTGCGCCAGGGCGAGATTGCCTTTGTCGACCAGGCCTCGGGCACCCACGTCAAGCTGGCGAACCTGGCGGCCCTGGCCGGTCGCGTCACGTTTCGCCAGCCTTTCGATTTCAGCCTCACCGGGCGGCTCGAGGGTGATGCGCCTCATACCGATGCAGACCTGACGGCCAATGCCGTGCTCATGCTCGACCCGGACGCCATGAAGTACGCTGTCCAGAAGCTGGACGTGCAGGTGACGGGTGCCTTGGGGCGGGCTACGGCAGAGCCGCTGTCGCTGCGTGGCAACCTGACCTACGATGCGGTGGAACGGGCATTCCGTATCGGCAGTGGCGAGCTGGCCTTCCGTGGGCAGGTCGAGACAGGTGAGGGGCTGCTTGAGCAGATCGAGTCCGGCCTGTCGATGCCGGCGGCAGAACTCGACCTGTCTTCAAAAATGCTGTCGGGAGCCAGCCTGGCAGCACGGGCCAAGGGGCAGCGCGCTGCCGAGTCCTTTGAGTTTGCGCTGGACCTGCCCAAGTATGCACTCGGACTGGATGAGGTGCGCGATACGGCCGCAACCGCCCGTTTCCGCCTGTTTGGCGCAGGGCGTACGCTTGATGCACAGCTCAATCTGGCACCGATCCAGGGGGAAAAGGGCGTATTCAGGTCGGACAGCCTGTCCATTGATGCCAGTCTCGAGCAGCAGGGACGCAAGGTCGGCATGGCGCTGGTATCGCCGGCACAGTTCGATACCGGTGAAACGCACCTCTCCATGCCCGATCTGACCGGGCAGGCTGTGCTGGAGGCCGATGATGCATCGCTGACCATTCCGCTGGATGCCAATCTCCAGATCAAGGGCAAGGCTGAAGAGCTGGCGCTCGACCTGGCCGCCGTGCTGGAACCTGCGCCTGCGCCTGCGCCGGCACCGGCTGCCGAATCCGACGCGGATGGCGACACGGCTGCAGGCGATGTGGCCGCCGAGGCCGCCGAACCCGCCAAGCCCGCCCCCGTGATCGAGGGGCCGGGACGCACGGCCGAACTCAAGGCCACACTCAAGAAATGGTCTGCCGAACCGGCATTCGATATCAATCTGAAGGCTGGCCGCCTTGATCTGGATCGCCTGTTGCCGTTTGCCGTTGCCTTTGCCGCGGCGGAGGCGCCGCAGCCGCAGTCCGAAGAGGGGGCCGATGCAGCCGGGCAAGAGGCGGCCGGGCAGGCCGATGCCGCTGCTGACAAGACGGATACGGAGCCCACAGCCGAGCAGCCGGCCACCGCACCTGCGGTGACGGCCCAGGACAAGGCTGCTCAGCCTGAAAAACCCCGCACAGTGTATGCAGGCAAGGTGCAGCTCGCCGTCCAGCAACTGATCTTCCAGGGGCAGCAGATCGATGACATTTCGGCCCAGGCTACATTGCGCCCGCATGATCTCCAGGTCAGCCGCTTCGGTCTGCGTGCCTACGGCAGTGCGCTGACCGGCAAGCTGAGCCTGGGCGGTGCCAGCGCCGAACCTGATCAGTGGCACCTGACCCTGCAGGGCAAGGGGCTGGAAATGCAGCCACTGCTGTCACACTGGGCCGGATTCGACTACCTTTCCGGTGCCGCCGAACTGCAGCTCGATCTGCGCGGACAGGGGCTGGAGCCGGCCTACTGGCTCAATACCCTGTCCGGCAAGGCGCGCCTGCGCATGCCCGATGGCAAGCTGCACGGCATTGATCTGGGCGAACTGGCCCGGCTCGATGACCTGCTGCAGCGCAAGGGCGTGCTCAGTGCCGGCGATGGCGTGGCCCGCCTGACCGAATTCAAGGCACTCGATGCAGCGCTCACTTTCGACAGTGGCATCGGCACGATCGATCGGCTGACCTTCTCGCATGCCGCCGTGACCTTCCGCAATTCCAGCGGGCGTCTCGATCTGCCTGCCGGCACGCTGGATCTGACCACGACGGCGCGGCTCAACAACGTGTCGATTTCGACGGGCGGCGTCAAGACCACGGTCAAGCGGCTGGATGTGCCATTGCGTATTTCCGGCCCGTGGAGTGGCCTGAACTACCAGGTGCAGTGGCAGGGGCTGGCCGAGGGCGCGCTCAAGGGTGCGCTGGCACCGTTGCTGCAGGGGCTGTTGCCTGGCAGCGAGTCGGCAGCACCGGATGCCGCCGCGACGCCAGCCGAACCGGCCGCATCCGCATCCGGCAGTGCCCGGCAGCGTGTGGAGGACCTGGGCAAGGCACTCAAGGGCCTGTTCGGAAAATAAACGGCACGGAGGAGACGCAATGAATCACAAGGCCGACAGTGGGCCAGATGTACAGGCCAGCCCGCTGCATGGCAGCCGCTATCAGGGGGCTGCCACCGAGTATGCGGGCCGTTGGGTCATTCTTGATGCTGCCGGGCAGATGCTGCTGCCGCCGTTGCAGCAGCAGGCCGGCGATATCGAGGTCAGCCTGCGTTTTGGCTACATGGTGCTGCGGGCATCCGGCATGCTGCGGCTCGACATTCCGCTTGATGTGATCGAGGACGACGACAGCGTGCAACGGCAGGTGCAGTTGCTGGGGCGCGATATCACGGTGGTCGATGAAGGCGATCTGGCGGCCGCCTGGGTCAGTCAGTGGCTGGATACGCCAGCCCGGCTATTCAAGATCCATCCTGATGTGCCAGGGCTGGCTCAGCCAGCGACGCACTGACATCCGTGCCGGCGGTCAGGCGCCGGTATTTTTCCATGAGTGCATCCTGCCCCTCCTGCCATTGGGGATGGATCACGATGCACTCGACCGGACAGATCACCTGGCATTGCGGCTCGTCGTGATGCCCCACACACTCGGTACAAAGGTCGGGATTGATCTCGTAGATCTCCTCGCCCATGTAGATGGCGGTATTGGGGCATTGCGGCTCACAGACGTCGCAATTGATGCACTCTTCGGTAATGGTCAGGGCCACGATTGTTCCCGGTATTCCTTGGCCTTGGCATGCAGCCAGCGTTCGACCGAGGGAAACACGAATTTGCTGATGTCGCCACCGAGTATGGCGATTTCCCGGACTATGGTACCCGAAATGAACTGATACTGGTCCGAAGGCGTCATGAACATGGTTTCGACTTCCGGCAGCAGGTGCCGGTTCATGCCTGCCATCTGGAATTCATACTCGAAGTCCGAGACGGCTCGCAGGCCGCGGATGATGATCTTGCCGTCCTGTTCGCGGACGAAGTCCTTGAGCAGGCCCGCAAAACTGTGCACTTCGACATTCGGGTAGTGGCCCAGCACTTCGCGGGCGATCTCGAGCCGTTCCTGTACCGAGAAGAAAGGACCCTTCTTGCGGCTGTGGGCCACGCCGACCACGACCCGGTCAAACAGGCCGGAGGCGCGACGCACCAGGTCTTCGTGTCCGCGGGTGAGGGGGTCGAAGGTGCCGGGATAAACTGCAGTGATCATGTTGTCTCCGTGTGGGCGGGCGGCTCGGAAGGGCCGGAAAGCCGATTATCAACGGATTTTTGCGGCGCAGCAATCCGGAAAAGATGGTAGTGGACCTGGCCGGCCCGTCCACTGCGCAGCAGTTCGAATCCTTCGGGTGCCGTCTGTGGTGATTCGGTTTCGATGTAGGCCAGCCCGTCGGGAGTCAGCAGAAACGGCAGACAGGGCCAGATCCGCGACATCCAGTCGGCACCGAACGGGGGATCGAGCGTGACCAGGTCGTAGCGGCTGCCTTCCGCTCGTTCCAGTATATGGCCCGCATCGCCATGGTGGATGCGGATGGCATGGGCCCCCAGCTTGTTGCGCAGGGTCCGCATCGCGGCGGTGGCCTGGGCGTTCTGCTCGACCATGAGAATGTGGCCGACGCCGCGCGATGCCGCCTCGAAGCCGAGTGCGCCGGTGCCTGCGAACAGGTCCAGCATGTGGCGCTGCGCGTAGTGACCATCCCAGAAATGGTTCAGCCAGTTGAATAGCGTCTCGCGCACGCGGTCGGGCGTGGGACGCAGGCCGGGCAATTCCAGCACCGGGATTGGCGTACGACGGTATTGCCCGCCTACAATACGCACTTGGTGTCGCGACATACGAAATACCATCCGATTTTCCAAACCGAAATCATACTGCCAGTCCATGTTTAGTTTCCTGAAGCGCAAGAAAACCGCAGAGCCCGCCGGGCAGCCTGCACCCGAGCAGGCGCAGGTCGCCGAGACTGCCTTGCCGGCGTCGCAGGTAGGCACGACTGCAGCGGGGCCTGCTGCTGCCGAGGTGCCGGCGATTGTCGCTGCGCCTGTGTCCGAAGAGCAGGAGGCTTTGCCTGAGGTGACGCAGGCAAGTGAGCCGTCCGTACCAGAGCCGGCCCCTGTCGAGGCAGCGATCCCGGCCATGGCCGAGCCTGAGGCTGAGTCCGCTGCCGGGCCTGCCGCCGCGTCCGGGTTCACGCCCGTGCCGGAACCGCTGCCCGCCGTCGTGCCGGCTGATGCCGCCGAGGTGCAGCCGGCGCGCAAATCCTGGCTGGCCCGCTTGCGCAGTGGCCTGTCTCGCACCGGCCAGAACATCAGCCACCTGTTCGTGGGCGTCAAGGTCGATGAAAACCTCTTCGAGGAGCTGGAAACAGCCCTGATCATGGCTGACGCCGGCATGGAGGCCACGGAGTCGATGCTGCAAGCCCTGCGGGCCCGCGTCCGCAAGGAGCGCATCGAGGATGCCGGGCTGGTCAAGGCTGCGCTGGCCGATATCCTGGCTGCGCACCTGGCACCGCTGCAGCAGCGGCTCGATCTGGGGCGGGCCCGTCCGCTGACGGTCATGATCGCGGGTGTCAACGGCGCGGGCAAGACCACATCGATCGGCAAGCTGGCGCATGATTTCCAGCGTCAGGGGGCCAGTGTGCTGCTGGCTGCGGGCGATACCTTCCGCGCAGCAGCCCGCGAGCAACTGGTGGCCTGGGGCCAGCGCAACAATGTGGCGGTGATTGCCCAGGATGGCGGCGACCCCGCTGCGGTGGCATTCGATGCCGTCAATGCCGGGCGCGCGCGCGGCATGGGGGTGGTGATGGTGGATACGGCCGGCCGCTTGCCGACCCAGTTGCACCTGATGGAAGAACTCAAGAAAATCCGGCGTGTCATTGCCAAGGCCGATGCCGAGGCCCCGCACGAAGTGCTGCTGGTGGTCGATGGCAATACGGGCCAGAACGCGCTGGCGCAGATCAAGGCGTTCGACGAGGCGCTGGGGTTGACTGGTTTGGTGGTGACCAAGCTGGATGGCACGGCCAAGGGCGGTATCCTGGCTGCGGTGGCTGCGGGCAGCCAGGGCGTGCGGCCGGTGCCGGTCTACTGGATCGGCGTGGGCGAGGGCATGGAAGATCTCCAGCCCTTCGATGCCCGTGAGTTTGCGCAGGCGTTGCTGGGCGATTGAAGCGGGCGACAGGCACGCCATCCCGATGAGTGCCTTCGGCTCCTCTTCTGGGGGATGGCGTATCTGTCAGCGGCCAAATGGCCGCAATTGCGCCAGGCGACCGAATTCGACCTGGGCTTCCTGGGCCAGCGCCTCGAGCCGTGCCGCAATCCAGCCCAGTGCGAACCAGGCCTGCGGGTGCTGGGCGGTCAGGCTGCGATAGGCTTCGCGAGCCACGACCAGATCATTGAACTCTCCCAACAATTCCTGCACGGCCGTCAGGCGCTTGCGATAGGCGCGTGAGCGGGCAGCCGGCAGCACCGAGGTGGCGAACGAGAGGGCATAGCGCAATCGCTTGCCCCGCTTGCGCAGCTCGTGCTTTTCGGTTTCGCTGAGGGCCGCAAAACGTGCGCCGTCGCGCACCATGACCAGATGCCAGCGCTGCAGGCGCTTGCTCAGCCGTCGCCGCAGTGTCGGCGGTGTGCGCAGTTCGCCCGCCGATGTCGGCTGGGCGGCAACGGCGCGGGCGACATCGGCCAGGTTGCCTTCGGTCGTCGGTGTGGGAACAGTGTCACGGGCACCGCTGCGTGTTGCGGGGGGAATGCCCAGTGTCCAGCCCAGCAGGTCCAGCAGCCAACCCTGGAATGCAGGATTGCTGGCCAGGGCGCGAGGATCGACGGCATCGCCGCTGCTGGCGGTGGGCAGCGGTACCGGCGGCATGCCGGCGGCCAGCAGGCGTGGCGTGACGGTGCCGCTCAGGACGTCGCCGTCACGGACATTGCCGAAAGCATTGAAATGGGTACGGATTTCCTGGGTCAGGCTGTCGGGCACGGCCTCGACCCAGTCCTGGAACAGCCGCCAGGCCGAGCGCAGCCTGCGGATGCCGACCCGCAACTGATGGATGTGTTCAGGACGACCGGCACGATAGTGGCCATCGGTATCGATCTCGGCCAGGATGGCGGCGTTATGGACGATCTGCTCGAGGCATTCGATGCCGATGGCCGTGAGCGCGGTGGCTGACGAGGCGTCGCCGTCCAGCTTGACGCTGCAGGCCATGCGCGGTGCCCAGAAAGCCTGGATGGCGGCATGGCGCTGGGGGTCGCCATGGCTGGGTGCGCTGTCGGAGCGGGAGATTTCCTGGGCGGCCGTGGCCAGGGCGTCGCCGCGCTCGGCCTTGCTGCGCAGGTCCATGATCAGGCCGTATTGCTGCTGCCAGCGGCGTGCCAGGGTGAACAGCGCCTGCTGGCGACCCGAGACCAGTTCGAACTCGAGTTCGTTGATCGGCAGTTCCAGCGCGCCGGCGCGCAGCAGGCCGCTGTCGCAGGCCAGTTCGACCGTGCCGTAGCGGGTGCGTACCTTGCGCGTGATCCGCTTGACGTCTGTTTCATAGCGGATCGACAGGGGGGCATTCAAGGCGGCAATGACGTCGGCGGCAGGCGTGCCCTGGTAGAGGCTCAGGTCAAGTTCGGCTGCCGGGCGTGGATGGTTGAGCTCCAGTCGCGTGATGCTGTCCGGGCCGGGCATCTTGAGGGTCTGGACCCATTTGCGCCCTTCGAGGCGGATGCGCAGGGCCACGCCGGCGCGTGCCAGGGCGCGGTCGGGTGTGTCGAAATAAAGTGCCCGCAGCGCGATGCGCTGTGCGCCGTCGCCCTTGAGTACGGCCTGGCTGACGGTCTTGCGTGCGGCGGGGGGGATGTGCAACTTGATTTCTTGTTCAGACATGAGGGAAAGTGCCTAAAAATAATGTTGCAATCATAGCCCTGCCACCTGCCGCATTTGATGACGCGTCATGAAAGCGTCATGTGCGGGAGAGCCAGCGCTCCAGTGCTGCCACGGTATCCGGTGATGCCGACAGGCCCAGCCAGGTGCGTCGCCAGAGAATGTCTTCGCTGGTCTCGGCCCATTCGTGCGTGCGCAGCCAGTCGGCTTCGCGGACGTACAGGCCATCGCCCAGATGTTCGCCCAGGTCGTCCAGGCTGTGGGCGTCCTGCAGCAGCGTGGTAGTCAGGCTGCCGTAGGTGTGGGCATAGCGGTGCGCGAGGTCGGCCGGCAGCCAGGGATGGCTGCGCAGCAGATCGTCGATGTAGCCATCCACGTCGCCGTGTTCGATGTCGCCGCCCGGCAAGGGGGCGGTGGCTGTCCAGGGCGGGCGGGCCCCCAGGCAGCCTGCCAGCTTGGCCATGACCTGCTCGGCCAGGCGTCGGTAGGTGGTCAGCTTGCCGCCATAGACCGACAGGATGGGGGGCTGGCCCAGGGCAAGGTCGCCATTCATGTCCAGCAGATAGTCGCGGGTGACCTTGGACGGATTGTTCGACTGGTCGTCGTAGAGCGGACGGACGCCGGCAAACGTATGCAGGATCTGCGAAGGCTCGATCTGGCTGTCGAAGTAGCTGTTGACGACGGCGCACAGGTAGTCTGTTTCCTCGGTGCTGATCCGGATGTCGGCCGGATCGCCCTCAAAGGCGACATCGGTGGTGCCGATCAGGTGGGTGTCGGTCGTATAGGGCAGCACGAACACGATGCGCTGGTCATCGTTCTGCAGGATATAGGCATGGTCGCCCTGGTACAGGCGCGGCACGATGATGTGGCTACCCTTGACCAGCCGTACACGGCATGAGGCCGGGGGTGTGTTCTGGGCCATGGCGCGGACCTGGGAAACCCAGGGACCGGCTGCATTGACCACCGCCTTGGCCGTGAGGTCGTGCGTCTGGCCGCTCTGGTGGCGCAGCCGGGCCTGCCAGTGCGTGGGCGTGCGCTCCAGGTGCATGCACTCGGTACGCGGCAGGATCAGCGCGCCCCGGTCGGCGGCGTCGCGGGCGTTGAGTACCACCAGCCGGGCGTCGTTGACCCGGCAGTCCGAATACATGAAGCCTTGCTTGAGCCTTTCCTGCAACGGGATGCCGGCCGGGTGCAGGCGCAGGTCGAGGCGCTGCGAACTGGGCAGCACCGAGCGCCGTGACAGGTGGTCGTACAGGAACAGGCCCAGCCGGATCAGCCAGGCAGGTCGCAGGTGGCGGTCATGCGGCAGCACGAAGCGCAGCGGCGAGACGATGTGCGGTGCATTGGACAGCAGCACTTCGCGTTCGGCCAGGGACTCGCGCACCAGGCGGAATTCATACTGTTCGAGATAGCGCAGACCGCCATGGATCAGCTTGCTGCTGGCCGACGAGGTGGCGCTGGCCAGGTCGTGCCGCTCGCACAGCGCAACCTTGAGGCCGCGCCCGGCGGCGTCGCGTGCGATACCGGCACCATTGATGCCGCCGCCGATGACCAGCAGGTCGATCTCGGACGGGAGGGCGGTCGGGTCGAAAACGGGAGGGACGGACACGTGACCTGTTCCTGTGGGTTCGATGACAGTCCGCAGTGTATCAATCTTGGCGGGCAGATATCTGTCATCGGCAGTAAAATCGGAAATTGTCATCCAATCTCAGCCCCTGGCGGCTCCATTTATGTCTGAATCACTGAACGATACGTCCGTCGCGGGCGTGTCAGGCGGCGACATCGCGCCCGTGTCCGAAATCGTGGCCGAGCTGCGTGCCGGCCGCATCGTTATCCTGGTCGATGAAGAGGATCGCGAAAACGAAGGCGACCTGGTCATGGCGGCCGAGTTCGTCACGCCCGAGGCGATCAATTTCATGGTGACCCATGGCCGGGGGCTGGTATGCCTGACCCTGACCGAGGCGCGTTGCCAGCAACTCAACCTGCCACTGATGGCCAGCCGCAACGGGGCCCGCTATGGCACCAATTTCACGGTGTCCATCGAGGCCGCACACGGTGTCGAAACCGGCATTTCCGCTGCCGACCGGGCGCGCACCATCCGTGCCGCCGTGGCGCGCGATGCCCGTCCCGAAGATCTCGTGCAGCCGGGCCACATTTTTCCGGTGCGTGCCGTGCCCGGCGGCGTGCTGGTGCGTGCCGGCCATACCGAGGCCGGTTGCGACCTGACGGCCATGGCCGGCCTGGCTCCGGCTGCCGTCATCTGCGAAATCCTCAAGCCCGATGGCTCGATGGCTCGCCTGCCTGACCTGATCGTGTTCGCCCGCGAGCATGGCATCAAGATCGGTACCATTGCCGACCTGATCCAGTATCGCAGCGAGCATGAGTCGGTGGTCCAGCGTGTCGGCCAGTGCGAGATGCAGACGCCCTGGGGCGTATTCCAGGCCTATGCCTACCGCGATACGGTCGGCAATGCGCCACACCTGGCGCTGGCACATGGTGCCCTGCATCCCGACAGCGAGGCGCTGGTGCGCGTGCACGAGCCGGCCTCGGTGCTCGACGTGCTCGATATCGGCAACAGCCATCACAGCTGGGGCATCGGCCAGGCGCTCAAGGCCATCCAGGCGGCACCGTCGGGCGTGCTGGTGCTGGTCAACTGCCAGGCTCCGGCCGAAGTCCTGTTCAGCCAGTTCGCCGCCTGGCAGACTTCGCATGAAGGGAGCCAGGCCGGCGCGGCAGCCGTCAGCACCGATACCGACCGGCTGGGCCTGCGCACCTATGGCATCGGCGCGCAGATCCTGCGCGATCTCAACGTCGGCAAGATGCGCCTGCTGGCGCGGCCACGCAAGATGCCCAGCATGGCGGGCTTTGCACTCACCATTACGGGTTACGATTGCGAACCCGGACAATCCTGAACCACCTCAAGGCGGACCTGACATGAATCCCTACGTAATGATCCCTGACCTCAATGGCGAAGGCCTGCATATCGGCGTGGTGCGCGCCCGCTTCAACGAAGAGATCGGCCAGGCCGAACTCGAGGCGTGTCTGGCCGAGCTCGAGCAGCTTGGCGTGGATGAGCGCGACGTGATGGTTGTCGCCGTGCCCGGCGCGCTCGAACTGGGCGTGGTGCTGGCACATCTGGCCGAGTCCCAGGAGTTCGATGCCCTGATCACGCTGGGTGCCGTGGTGCGCGGCGAGACCTACCACTTCGAAGTGGTCAGCAACGAAAGCGCCTCGGCCATCAGCCGCGTTTCGCTCGAGACCGGTATCCCGATCGCCAACGGCGTGCTGACGACCGATACCGAAGAGCAGGCATTGTCGCGCGCTGCCGAAAAGGGGCGCGACTGCGCCCGTGCGGCCGTCGAGATGGCCAACCTGGTGGCGACGCTCGAGCCCGAGGAAGAAGAAATCGAATTTGACGAGGAAGATGAGTCCCATGACGACGAACAGCGCCACTAAGCCGGCCCGCGCACCGGCAGGTGCCGGTGATCGCAGCGCCCGCCGCCGGGCGCGCGAGTTTGCCCTGCAGGGTGTGTACGAGTGGCTCATGCGCGATGGCGAAACCAGCCAGTACGCAGGCGACATCGAGTCGCACGTCGGCGAGGATCCCGAGTTCATCGAAGCCGACGTGCGCTGGTTCCGTACGCTGTTCCATGGCGTACTGGCCGAGGCCCCCACGCTGCGCGAGCAGTTCACGCCGTTCCTGGATCGTCCTCTGGTCGAGCTGTCGCCGGTCGAGCATGCGGTGCTGCTGATCGGCAGCTACGAGCTGGTGCATCATGTCGAAGTGCCGTATCGCGTCGCCATCAACGAGGCGGTCGAACTCTCCAAGGAGTTCGGTGGCACCGACGGCTTCAAGTTCGTCAATGGTGTGCTCGACAAACTGGCCGCCGACGTGCGTGCAGCCGAGATCGAGCGACGCCGCGCCAGCCGGGGCTGATCCGGATGGCGCCTGAGTTCGATCTGATCCGGCGCCATTTCACCTGGCCGGTCACGACGGCCGGCACCCTCGGTGTGGGCGATGACTGTGCCCTGTTCCTGCCGCCCGCCGGGCGGCAGGTTGCCGTCAGCACCGACCTGCTGGTCGAGGGGCGGCATTTCTTTCCGGATGTCGATCCCCGGGCCCTGGGCCACAAATCGCTGGCCGTTAACCTGTCCGACCTCGCCGCCATGGGTGCGCAGCCTGCAGGCTGCGTGCTGGGCCTGGCATTGCCGGATATCGACCATGACTGGCTGGCGGCCTTTGCGGCGGGTTTCCGCACGCTGTCCGAGCGTGCCGGTTGCCCATTGCTGGGCGGCGATACGACTCGCAGCCTCTCGGGGCGTACCATCAGCGTGACCGTATTCGGACATGTCGATCCGGCCCAGGCCTTGCGGCGCGATGCCGCCCGGCCCGGCGACGACCTGTGGGTATCGGGTCGGCTGGGCGCGGCCCATGCCGCCCTGCAGGTGATGCTGGAAAAATGGTCCGTGCCGGCCGATGCGCCTGTGCTGCACTGGCGAGAGGCACTGGAGCGCCCCGAACCACAACTGGCGCTGGGCGGGCGACTGGCCGGGCTGGCGCATGCCGCGATCGACATCTCCGATGGGCTGGCCCAGGACCTGGGGCACATCCTGGCTGCCAGCGCCTGTGGTGCTCGCGTCGATTGCGCGCTGCTGCCTGCGGCGGATGGTCTGCAGATGCTGGGCGAGGCGCAGCGTCTCGAGGCTTTGCTGGGCGGCGGGGATGTCTATCAACTGTGTTTTACGTCCGCCCCCGGACAGCGCGATGCCATACTGCAGGCTGCGGCAGCAGCCGACACTCAGGTGACGCGGATCGGTGCCATCGAGCCGCAGGCAGGTTTGCGGCTGGTCGATGGTCAGGGGCGTACCGTTGCAGATGGATTTGCCGGTTTCGATCATTTCCGTGCCTGACCGGCGCATACGTATTTATTTGAAGGATATCGCCACTACCATGACGGATTCCAAGACGACTTCCTGGCCAACGACTGCCTGGGTATTCGGGCATCCTGCCCGCTGGCTGGCTTTTGGCCTGGGCAGCGGCCTGATCAGACCGGCACCCGGCACCTGGGGCACGCTGGCCGGCTGGGCGCTGTGGGCCTGGCTGGCACCCGCTGGCTGGGCTGCGGGCGGTGCCGTGCTGCTGGCCGGTTTCCTGCTGGGGTGCTGGGCCTGCCATCGTACTGGCGTGGAACTGGGGCAGCCCGATCATGGTGGCATGGTCTGGGATGAGTTCGTCGGCATCTGGCTGGTGCTGTGGCTGCTGCCCGGATTCTTCGAGGCAAACTGGCTGGCCCAGGTCTGGGCGGTCGTGTTGTTCCGATTCTTCGATATCCTCAAGCCCTATCCGATCCGCGTGTTTGACCGGCGGCTCAAGAATGGCTTTGGCTGCATGCTGGACGATGTGCTGGCAGCCCTGTTCGCAGTAGCGGTATTGGCGCTGACGGCCTGGTTGCAGCCGCCGGGCCTGCTGCGCGGTTCGTTTTTCTGAGTCCCGTATATGCAAAGCATCGAGCAACTGAGTGCCCGCATCGGGCAGGAAACCGCGCTGCTGGCCAGTCAGATGCACACACGCGGCTGGATGCTGGCGACGGCAGAGTCCTGCACGGGCGGGCTGCTGGCGGGAGCCATCACCGATTTGCCGGGCTCTAGCGCATGGTTCGAGCGTGGTTTCGTGACCTACAGCAACGAGGCCAAGCAGGATGAACTGGGGGTCACGGCGGATGCATTGCGTCGCCATGGCGCGGTCAGCGAGCAGGTGGCGGCACAGATGGCCGCCGGTGTGCTGAAGGCGAGTGTCCGGCCGACCTTGTCGCTGGCCACCACAGGCATTGCCGGACCGGGCGGCGCGACCGATGGCAAGCCGGTCGGCATGGTGTGCTTCGGGATGGGCTGGCGCGATGCCGGCGAAATCCTGACGCGTACCGAAACCTGCCTGTTCGCAGGTGATCGCCGCCAGGTCAGGCTGGCAGCAGTCGAGTTTGCCCTAAGGCTGGCCCGGCACTTCAGCGAAATGCGTTGATTGCATCGCGGGTTTCGCGGGCCACGCGGGCAGCGGCTTCACGCCAGTCATCCCCTTGGCTGGCATACAGGATGGCGCGCGAGGATGAAATCATCAGCCCGGTACCGCCAGCATTGCCTCCGGCAGTGACCGTGGCCTGAATGTCGCCGCCCTGGGCCCCGATGCCGGGCACCAGCAGCGGAACCTCATTGCCGATACGCTGGCGTACGGCCGCCAGTTCCTTCGGAAAGGTGGCACCGACTACCATGCCGCACTGGCCGCTGCGATTCCATTTTTCTGCCACCAGCGTCGCAACGCGCAGGTAGAGCGGCTCACCGTCGACATCCAGGAATTGCAGGTCGGAACCGCCGGCATTGGAGGTGCGGCACAGGATGATGACGCCCTTGTCGCTCCAGGACAGGTAGGGGGCAATCGAGTCGTAGCCGAGGTAGGGGCTGACGGTGACGGCATCGGCGCAGTAGCGTTCGAAGGCCTCGCGGGCATAGTGCTCCGCCGTCGAGCCGATATCGCCGCGCTTGGCATCGAGCACGATGGGCAGCGTGGGATATTTTTCGCGGATGTAGTCGCACAGGCCTTCGAGCTGGCTTTCGGCCCGCTGCGAGGCGAAGTAGGCGATCTGGGGCTTGAAGCCGCAGGCGTAGGGTGCGGTGGCATCCACGATGGCGCGGCAGAACTCGAAGATCGCATCGGGCCGGTCATCCAGCTCGGCCGGAAAGCGCTGCGTGTCCGGATCCAGCCCGACCATCAGCAGCGAATTGTTGGTCGTCCAGGCATGGTCGAGTTTTTGGTAGAAGGCTGTCATGGGCTGAGTGGCTGGGCCTTGCGGCACCGAATGAACGAGGAGCCGCAAGGATACCAAAAAGTCAGGACGACAGTTTCATCAGGACCAGGCCACTGACGATCATGATGGCCGCCAGGATGCGCATGGGGGTGGCCGGTTCGCCCAGCACCAGCAGGCCGACCACGAAGGCACCGACGGCACCGATGCCGGTCCAGATGGTATAGGCCGTGCCCAGCGGCAGGGTTTTCATGGCGACGGCCAGCAGGCCGAAGCTGGCGATCATGGCAACGAGGGTGACCAGAGTGGGAACCAGCCGGGTGAAGCCGTGCGACTGCTTCATGGAAAAGGCCCATACGATTTCGAGGGCACCGGCAAGCGTGAGAAGGATCCAGGCCATGAGGCTCTCCTTGGATGCAAGAGCCGGGCCGTCCCGGAGGTGATCGCCCTGAACGGGTGAGGTCGTCCTCGTGGCGCATTTTAGCCTGAGTAGCGGGTTCGTGTGCGGCAGAGCCTATTTTGAGTTGCATGCCGTTTATATTAAAAATAAAATGTCATCATTTGAAATATTGCACTGTAAAGTGCAGGAGTCCTGACATGGAACGGCTCGGATTTCGCTCGAAAATCATTCTGCTCATGGCGGTCGCCCTGGCAGCTGTCTTTGTGCTGGCAGCTTCGGCGCTTTATCAGGAACGCAATCTCATCATCGAGGCGCGGAACAATCAGCTTGTCAGTGCTGTCCAGTCTGCCTACAGCATTGCTGCGCATTATCAACAGCAGGCCGCCAAAGGGGTCATGCCGCAGGAAGAGGCCCAGCGTGCCGCCCGTGAAGCGATCCGGGTCAGCCGTTACGGGGGCGAGGATGGCAAGGCCGAGTATTTCTATATCTGGCGCCCCGATATCGTCAGTGTCATGCATCCCATGAAGCCGGAGTGGGAAGGCAAGGACATGACGGGCAAGGTCGTGGATGGTACGGGCCAGGACATCATCAGGCTGATTGCGGATGCCATGCGCCAGAGTGCGGATGGACGCGTCATGGTCGATACGATGTTCGAGCGGCCCGGACAGGTTGGGCTCAAGCCCAAGCAGCATTACGTCATGCTGCTCAAGGACTGGAACTGGATGATCGGCTCAGGGCTCTATACCGATGATATCGACCAGCAGATCCGCCATGACCTGCTGATGCGACTGCTGGGCGTGCTGCTGGTGGCCGTGGTGGTGGGGGGCATCGGTCTCATGGTGGTACGTGCGGTATTGCGCCAGATCGGTGGCGATCCTGCGCTGGCGATCGCCGCCATGGAGCGGGTCGCGGCGGGTGACCTGACGGTCACGGTGCCGGCCTCGGTACCGGGATCATTGCTGGACAGCCTGATGCGGATGGTGCAGGCGTTGCGTACTTTGGTGGGTGATGTGCGCAGTGCGACGGAGAGTATCGCGCTGGCCTCCAGCGAGATTGCGCATGGAACCCAGGACCTGGCGCAGCGCACCGAACACACGGCGGCGGACCTGCAGACTACCGCCAGCAGCATGGAACAGATCACCAGCACGGTGCGGCAGACGGCCGATTCCTCGACGACGGCACAGCAGTTGGCCGGTGCCGCCAGCCATGTCGCACAGCGAGGGGGCGCGGTCGTGAGTCAGGTCGTCGAGACCATGCATGCGATCCAGGATAGCAGCGGGCGCATCAATGACATCATCGGGGTGATCGACGGCATTGCCTTCCAGACCAATATCCTGGCGCTCAATGCCTCTGTCGAGGCCGCGCGGGCCGGTGAGCAGGGGCGCGGTTTCGCGGTGGTGGCCGGTGAGGTGCGCAATCTGGCGCAACGCTCTGCCAGTGCGGCCCGCGAGATCAAGACCCTGATCGTGTCGTCCAACGAACAGGTGCTGTCGGGGTCGGCCCTGGTCGAACAGGCAGGCGATACCATGACGGAAATCCTGCATGGCGTGCAGCGTGTGACGGATATCGTGGGCGAGATCCACGCCGCAACGCTGGAGCAGAGCCAGGGGATTGACCAGATCAATGCTGCAGTCGGCAGCCTGGATCTCTCGACGCATCAGAATTCGGCACTGGTGGAAGAGTCGAGTGCGGCTGCTGAAAGCCTGCGCGAGCAGGCGCAGGCGCTGGCCCATGCCGTGGCTTTCTTTCGGGTCAGTGCGGAGGATTCACGCCGGGCGAATGTGCTGGCACTTCGATAGCGGCTGCGCCTGGGTGCAGGCGGAGCGTTGCCAGGATGGCATTCATTCGATTGAGTGCGGCGCGCATGTCGGGTGACAAGGCTGACGACGTATCGTCGTCAGCCGGCTTCGCTCCGGCGTGTTCCGTCATAAACAGTTCAAGGACAAGGCTGGGTTCCTGCGCCGAGTTCTGACGACCCTGCGTGGCCCATGTGTATGCATATTTGCGCATGCTGCCGCGTGCGCTGACGATCAGGTATTCCTGCCCCTGAATGCCTCCGGCGGCCTGGTTGCCCTGGTGCAGCACTTCCACTGCTGCGGCCTGGGCCGGCTTGCTCTGGAGAAAATCCTGCAGCTCATCCAGAAGCGTTATTGTTTTTATACGGGTCGAGCTTTCGAAAAGCAGATATACGCCCGGCATATCTGCCAGCAGAATGTTGACTTGAAACATTTCCGTGTCGAGGCCCCCACCGACAATGAATCCCTCATTCAGGCAAAAGCCCGGTGTTGAGGGGATGTCTCTCGCGCCGCGCGCATGCAGGTTTTTCTGGATCGTGTCTGCGGTATCCAGTATCGCGTCCAGATCCCCCGGCATCATTTCGGTTTGCCAATAATACGCATGACCATGCCTGGGGGCGGCAAAATAGGTATCGATG
>NZ_JBEFDG010000045.1:0-9732 GCF_040137905.1 Corticimicrobacter sp. | reverse complement strand
GTCGGCGCATCGGGGGCACGCATCGTGCTGCACCTGTTGCATGCCTTGAAGGCCCGTGGACTCAGGCTGGGCATGGCCTCGATCTGCATTGGCGGGGGACAGGGCGGTGCCATGCTGGTCGAGGCGCTGGGCGACGATCCGGTCGGGCCGGCACAGCAGGTCGAACAGGAGGCGGCATGATGGCGACAGTACAGACATTGTCTGCAGCGGCTGGCAACTGGCGGATCGACCGTGACGGGCAGGGCCTTGCCTGGCTGACCCTGGACCGGGCCGGCAGTGCCGTCAATGCATTGTCGGCCGATGTCATGGCCGAGCTTGCAGCCGTCCTGGACAGCCTGGACCAGGCACCGCCTGCCGGGCTCATCATTCGTTCGGGCAAGGACACCGGTTTCATCGTCGGAGCGGATATCGATGAGTTTGCCGATCTGGGTGAGGGCGCTGCGGCGCAGGCGCTGGTGGCGCGTGGCTGGACGCTTTTCGAGCGGCTGGCGGCGGTGCCCTATCCGACGCTGGCATTGATCCAGGGACACTGCCTGGGCGGTGGGCTGGAGCTGGCCCTGGCGTGCCGCTATCGGCTGGTCGTGGAGGATGCCAGTGCTGCGCTGGGACTGCCCGAGGTCATGCTGGGTATTTTTCCGGGCTGGGGCGGTATCAAGCGGTTGCCCCGGGTGGTGGGCGTTCAGGCGGCGCTCGACATGATGCTGACCGGTCGTCGCATCGATCCGCGCCGGGCGGCACGGCTGGGGCTGGTCGATGCCTGCGTGCCGCTGCGAGTACGCGATGCGGCGGCGCGGCAATGGGTGTTGTCGGGCAAGCCGGTGCGCAAGGTCAGCGGCTGGCGTGCCTGGCTGAATGCCTGGCCGCTGAAGCGGCTGGTACGTTGGCAGGCAGCGCGGCAACTCGACAGCAAAGACCCGCTTGGACACTATCCTGCGCCCCGTGCCATCCTGGCCCTGTGGGCCGAGCACGATGGCAATGCCCTGCAGGCTCCGGATCTGGTCGAATCCATCCTGTCGTCCGACACGGCTCGCAACTTGCTGCGGGTCTATCGACTGCAGGAGCGGCTCAAGAACCAGGGCAAACCGGACGGGATGCGAGCCGTTCACCACGTGCATGTGGTGGGGGCCGGCGTGATGGGAGGCGATATTGCCGCCTGGTGCGCGCTACAGGGACTGAGCGTCACGCTGCAGGACCAGAATGTCGAGCGCATTGCGCCGGCGCTGGCACGGGCGGGCAAGCTGTATACGCGCCGGTTGAAGGATCGCAGGCGGATTCAGGCGGCCCTCGACAGGCTGATACCTGATGTAGAAGGGCATGGCGTGGCCCGTGCCGATCTGGTGGTCGAGGCCATCAGCGAAAACCTGGAGGCCAAGCAGGCACTCTATCGCCAGGTCGAAGCAAGGATGCGGCCTGATGCATTGCTGGTGACCAATACGTCCAGCCTGTCGCTCGAAACGCTGCGCACCGTGCTGCAACGTCCCCAGCGATTGATCGGCATCCACTTTTTCAACCCGGTGGCCCGCATGCCACTGGTCGAAGTCGTGGGGACACGTGATGGCGATGCCGAGCATCAGGACGCCGTGGCAAGGGCTTGCGGGTTCGTCGGGCAGATCGGCAAGTTGGCGTTGCCTGTACGCAGCGCCCCAGGTTTCCTGGTCAATGCGGCCCTGGCTCCCTACATGCTGGCAGCCATGCGCCATGTGGATGCAGGTATCAGTCCGGCCGCTGTCGATGCTGCGATGACCGATTTCGGCATGCCGATGGGACCGATCGAACTGGCCGATACCGTCGGTCTCGATGTGGCGCTTGCGGCAGGGCGTCAATTGGCACCCGATGCCGAGCCGCCCCGCTGCCTGTTGCAACGGATCGAGCGGGGACACCTGGGACGCAAGAGCGAACGTGGTTTCTACGCTTGGCGCGATGGCAAGGCGGTCAAGGATGCTGGACATGCGCAGCGTGCTGTCGGCAGCGGGGCCGGGCCAGGGAGCGATCCGGCCCTGCTGGCAGCCGGCCTGGCCCGTGTGCTGGCCGACCAGGTGCGGCTGCAGCTCGAGGCGGGCGTGGTCGAGGATGCCGACCTGGCTGATGCCGGCATGATTTTCGGAACGGGCTACGCACCTTTCACCGGTGGGCCCTTGTATCACCATAACAGGCTGTCGTCATGAGATAGAGATTGTTGTTCAACAAAGCCGGATCACCGGCGGCAAGGTCATCCCGCAGAGGAGGCCATCACACCAGGAGACATGCAATGAAAACACGCTTACTGACAGGACGCGTACTTTCTCTGGCTATACTGGGCGGATTCTCCGCTGCCGGGTACGGTGCGGGCTTCCAACTGCTCGAGCAAAATGCCAGCGGTCTTGGCAATGCCTATGCCGGATCGGCGGTCAATGCCGAGAATGCCAGCATCATCTACTTCAACCCGGCTGGTATGACCTATCTGCCGGGGCTGAACGTATCGGGTGGTGTCACGGCCATCAAGCCGTCCTTCAAGTTCCGCAATGATGGTCGCAGTACGGTGCCGCTGGGCGCTGTTGGATCCAATGGCGGGGATGCCGGCAGTTGGGGCGTCGTGCCCAATGCCTACCTGTCCTGGCAGATCAACCCGCAATGGTTCGCCGGGGTCGGGATCGGCGCACCGTTTGGCCTGATGACCGAATACGACGACAACTGGGCGGGGCGCTTTCATTCGCGCAAGTTCGACATCCGGACCATCAATATCAATCCGTCCGTGGCCTACAAGGCCAATGATCAGTGGTCGTTCGGGTTCGGTGTCAACTGGCAACGTATTGATGCCGAATACAAGCTGGCGCAAGTCCTGCCGGTTGCGCCTGGTGTCTTCATGCCGGGTGATGCGCGGGTCAAGATGCATGGCGATGCCTGGGGCTGGAATGCCGGTGTCATCTTCCAGCCGACCGAGGCGACCCGCATTGGCCTGTCGTATCGGTCCAAGATCAAGCATTCGGCCAAGGGCGATACCGATATCGATCTCAATGGCACTACGGTCCGCAGCGGTCAGGCCCGCGCAGACGTGGATCTGCCCGATACCTTCGTGCTGAGCGCCATGCATCAGTTGAATTCGCGCTGGACCCTGCTGGGCGATGTGTCGTGGACCGGTTGGAGCAGCATTCCCAAGCTGGACATCCACAGCGGCGGCAATATCAACGCGACCAGCTCCCTGGACCTGCGTTTCCGGGATACCTGGCGAGCCGCCATCGGGGCCAACTACCGCGTCGACGAGCGTTGGACCTGGAAAGTCGGTGTTGCCATCGACCAGTCGCCGATCCGCAGCGCGGAGTATCGCCCCACGTCCCTGCCTGACAACAATCGGCTGTGGCTGTCGACCGGCGTGCAGTATCGCCATGGTGCCAATACCACCATCGACCTTGGCTATACCTATCTGCACCTCAAGGATACGCCCATCAACAACGACAATGGCGAACCTGCGCGCCGGGGTCTGGTTTCTGGCGAATACAAGAGCAGCGGGCACATCATTGGCCTGCAGGTATCCAGCCGGTTCTGATAAAAGGAGAGTCGCTTGAGCAAACTGCAAATCAAACGCGCCGCCGTTCTGGGGGCAGGCGTGATGGGCGCGCAGATCGCTGCGCATTTGGCCAATGCCGGTGTGCCGGTGCTGCTGTATGACCTGGCTGCCAGGGAGGGCGATCCCAACGGGATCGTTCTCAAGGCGCTGGCCGGGCTGCGCAAGCTCGAGCCGGCTCCCCTGGCCAGTCCGGCCAGTCTGGACTGGATAACGCCGGCCAATTATGACCAGCATCTCGATCAGTTGTCCGGCTGCGATTTGGTGATCGAAGCCATCGCCGAGCGTCTGGACTGGAAAACCGATCTGTACCATCGCGTGGCACCGCATATCGGCGTTCAGGCCATCCTTGCCTCCAATACGTCCGGCCTGTCGGTGGGCGCGCTGGCACAGGCATTGCCCGAGAAATTGAGGTCGCGTTTTTGCGGCGTGCATTTCTTCAACCCGCCGCGCTACATGAAGCTGGTCGAACTGGTCGCGGCACCGGAAACCCGCCCCGACGTGCTGGATGACCTGGAGTCATGGCTGACCAGCCATCTGGGCAAAGGTGTGATCCGGGCATTGGATACGCCCAACTTCATTGCCAACCGCGTCGGCGTGTTTTCCATGCTGGCCGCGATGCATCACACGGTCAGGCTCGGGCTGGGCTTTGACGAGGTCGATGCCCTGACCGGTCCGCTGATCGGGCGTCCCAAGAGCGCGACCTATCGCACGGCTGATGTGGTGGGGCTGGATACGCTGGCGCATGTGATCGATACGCTGCGCGACGGTGCGACCGATGACCCGTGGCATGTATTTTTCGAGGTGCCCGGCTGGTTGCAGCAACTGATCGACCAGGGAGCCCTGGGCCAGAAGACCCGGCGTGGTGTCTATCGCAAAGAGGGGCGCGATATTCTCGTGCTCGATCTGAAGCAGGGCGAGTACCGTGCGTCGGCGGGACAGGTGGCCGATGAGGTGGCCAGCATCCTGAAGCAGAAGGATCCGGCTGCCCGGTTGCGGGATCTGCGAACCAGCAGCCATCCCCAGGCACAGTTCCTGTGGTCGGTCCTGCGCGATACGTTCCACTATAGTGCCTACCATCTGGCAGGGATTGCGGATAATGCGCGCGACCTAGATCTGGCCATGCGCTGGGGGTTCGGCTGGTCGCTGGGGCCGCTCGAAACCTGGCAGGCTGCCGGCTGGCAGGCCGTGGCCCAGGCCATTCGCGAAGACATCGACCATCAGGCAAGCATGGCCACTGTGCCTCTGCCTGACTGGGCCGTCGAGCCCGACCGCCGTGGCGTGCATGCGCCACAGGGGTCTTATGCGCCGCGTGATGGACGCCTTGTCGCACCTTCATCGTTGCCCGTCTATGCTCGCCAGGTGTTTCCGGAACGTGTGCTGGGGGGGCAGGATGCCGTGCCGCCGGCCCAGGATATTCTCTGGGAAAACGAAGGGGTCCGACTGTGGTGCCTGCCGGATATCGATGCCGGTGTCGCGATCCTGTCCTTCAAGTCCAAGATGCACACCATTGGCGACGAGGTGCTCGATGGTGTGTTGCATGCCGTGTCCCTGGCCGAGCGCGACAGCGATGCGCTGGTGCTGTGGCACGAGGCACCGTTTGCCGTTGGAGCCAACCTCAAGCAGGTGTCCGAAGCCGTGGCGGCCGGCGAGTTCGAGCGCCTGGAGCAGACGGTGGCCCGCTTCCAGCAGGCTTCGCTGGCGCTGCACTATGCGCAGGTGCCGGTGGTGGCTGCTGCGCAGGGCATGGCGCTGGGCGGCGGTTGCGAATTTCTCATGCATGCCAGTGCGCGGGTTCTGGCATTGGAAAGCTATGTGGGTCTGGTGGAGGCGGGGGTTGGCCTGATTCCGGCCGGGGGCGGCAGCAAGGCGTTTGCGGTGCGGGCAGCACGGCTGGCCGCGCAGACCGAGACACCGGCAGAAGTCTTTCCCTACCTGCAGCCGGTCTTTCGCAACATCGCCATGGCCCAGGTTTCCAAGAGCGCCTGGCTGGCGATCGAAGCAGGTTTCGGGCAACCATCGGATACGGTGGTCTTCCATCCCGATGAGCTGTTGTGGACCGCACTGCGGCGGGCCCGCGCGATGGCGGATTTGGGCCATCGTATCCCGGCACGCCCACGTGACATTCCAGTCGCCGGCCGCAGTGGTATCGCCAATTTCGACATGCTGCTGGTCAACATGCGAGAAGGCGGCATGATCAGCCAGCATGATTATCGGGTGGCTCATGCGGCTGCCGTGGCGCTGTGTGGTGGTGATGTCGATACCGGCAGCCGGGTGGACGAGGCGTGGCTGCTGGCGGTCGAGCGGCGCGAATTCATGGCACTGTTGCGCACGCCTGAAACCCAGGCGCGCATCCGCCATACGCTGGACACCGGCAAACCGTTGCGCAACTGATCGAGGAGCATTCATGAATATGCAGAAACAGGATGCCTATATCGTGGCCGCGACGCGGCTGCCGGTGGGCAAGCGTGGTGGCATGTATGGCCGGACCCGGCCGGATGACCTGCTGGCGGCCGCACTGCGGGCCGTGCTGGCCCAGGTGCCTGGACTGGATGCCGGCCAGATCGGCGATGTCATTGCCGGATGCGCCATGCCGGAAGCCGAGCAAGGCATGAACATGGCCCGCATGGGACTGCTGCTGGCAGGCTTGCCGCAACAGGTCCCAGGGCTGACCATCAACCGCTTCTGCGCCTCAGGCCTGCAGGCCGTGGCCGATGCGGCCAGCCGTATCCGGCTGGGTGAGGCGGATGTGATGATTGCTGCAGGTGCCGAGTCGATGAGCGTCATGTCGCAGATGATGGGCAACAAGATTTCCATGAATCCGGCGATCTTCGACAAGGAAGACCATCTGGGTATGGCTTTCGGCATGGGGCTGACCGCCGAAAAGGTCGCCCAGCGCTGGAAGGTGTCCCGGGAAGATCAGGATGCTTTCGCCCTGGAGTCGCACCGGCGGGCCGTGGCGGCACAGCAGGCAGGCTATTTCGGGCAGGAAATCACGCCTTTCGAGATCGTGGCGCATGAGCCGGGCAACGCTACTGACGGTATGCCAAAGATCGCGCATCGTACTGCCGCGCAGGATGAAGGTCCGCGAGCCGATTCCAGTATCGAGGCACTGACTCGCCTGCGCACGGTATTCGCAGCACGCGGTACGGTCACGGCAGGCAACAGTTCGCAGATGTCGGACGGGGCGGCGGCGGCCGTGCTGATGTCAGAGCGCATGGTCAAGGCGCTGGGTGTCCAGCCCCTGGCACGTTTTGCCGGCTATGCCGTGGCCGGCGTGCCGCCTGAAATCATGGGCATCGGACCCGTCGAGGCCATTCCGCGCGCCTTGCAGCAGGCCGGTATCGGACAGGCACAACTTGACTGGATCGAACTGAATGAGGCCTTCGCTGCGCAGGCATTGGCTGTGATCCGGGAGCTGAACCTGGATCCTGCCAGGGTCAATCCCCTGGGGGGGGCGATTGCACTGGGCCATCCGCTGGGGGCCACCGGTGCCATCCGGACGGCCACGCTGACCCATGGCCTGCGGCGTACCGGCGGCAAATACGGCATGGTCACAATGTGCATTGGTACCGGCATGGGGGCCGCCGGCGTGTTCGAAGCACTTTGATGTCATGGTAAAGCTGGAGTGGCTGCATCGTTTGCCCTATCGCTGGCGCGGCCGGGCATTGCGACTGGGGTTCAACCTGCACCCGGGGTTCCGGGGCATGGGCGGCAAGGTCATTCGCGTCGAGTCCGACTTTTCGTCCATGCGGGTGCGCCTGCCCTGGCACTGGCGTACCCGCAATGCCCTCGGAGCGATCTACGGTGGCTCTTTGTTCGGTGTCACCGATGGACCGCATCCGCTGTTGCTGATGTTGCGACTGGGGCGGGACGTGATCATATGGGACAAGCAGGCCTCGATCCGCTTTCGCCGTCCTGCCTACCAGATGCTGTATGCCGATTTTGTTGTACGTGACGCCGAGGTCGAGGACATCCGCAGTGCACTCGACCGGGATCAGGAAACCACGCGTACCTATAGCGTGGACCTCATCGATGGGCAGGGTGCTGTGTATGCAACGGTCGAGCGCACGCTGTACATCGCAACGCGCACGCACTACGCACGCAAAAAGCGAGAAAAGGAAACGACGGGCGACAGGCAGCCACAGTAAATATATAGTGACACCATAACAAGGACATCCTCACGGAATGGATCCGCCGGCAGGCAAAGGAGACAATATGGACAAGATCTGGCTTGAGCATTATCCGGAAGGCGTGCCGGCTGAAGTGGATACCGGGCAATACACGTCTCTCGTACATCTGTTCGAAGAAAGCTGCCGGCGCTATGCAGACCAGGTAGCCTATGTATCGCTCGGCAAGGAACTGACCTACGCCGAACTGGACCGGCAAAGCCGCGCCTTTGCCGGCTGGCTGCAGAGTCAGGGATTGGGGCGCGGTGATGCCGTCGCCCTGATGATGCCGAACCTGCTCCAGTATCCGGTCTGCCTGTTTGGCATCCTGCGGGCCGGTTGCGTCATGGTCAATTGCAATCCGCTCTACAAGCCGCGCGAACTCGAATACCAACTGGTCGATTCTCAGGCCAAGGTTGTCGTCATTGCCGAAAATTTTGCCAGTGTGCTTGACCAGGTCAAGGATCGCCGCTACCTCAAACACATCGTGGTGACGGCCGTGGGCGATATGCTGGGCGGGCTGAAGCGACCGCTGGTCAATTTCGTCGTGCGCCATATCAAGAAAGGCGTGCCGGCCTGGACGTTGCCTGGCCATGTCCAGCTCGACGATGCGATGCAGGCGGGCACACGGCAAAACTTTGTGCAGCCCGAACTGGGCCATGCGGATCTGGCCTTCCTGCAATATACGGGAGGCACGACTGGCGTGGCCAAGAGCGCCATGCTGTCGCATGGCAACCTGATCGCCAATGTCTGCCAGGCATACGCCTGGATCCGTCCCGTGGTGCGTGAAGGCAAGGAGTGTATCGTCACCGCGTTGCCGCTCTACCATATCTTCGCACTGACGGCTAATTGTCTGGTCTTCATGAAACTGGGGGCTCGCAATATCCTGGTGACGGATGCCCGGGATATTCCCGGGCTCATCAAACTCATGCGTCATGCCGGCATGACGGCATTCACCGGCGTTAATACGCTCTTCAATGCGTTGCTCAATCATCCCCAGTTCACCAGTCTGGATTTTTCCAGCCTGCGCCTGACACTGGGCGGTGGCATGGCGGTCCAGCGGGTCGTGGCCGAACGCTGGAAAGAAGTGACCGGTACGTCGCTGGTGCAGGCCTATGGTCTGACCGAAACCTCACCGGCCGTGACCATCAACCCCATGGATGGACACCACATCGATGGCTCCATCGGACTGCCTCTGCCCTCGACCGATCTGTCAATCCGCAATGACGACGGCCAGGAGGTGGCGCAAGGCGAGGCGGGCGAGATTTGCGTACGCGGCCCCCAGGTCACGGCCGGCTATTGGCAGCGCCCGGAAGAAACCGCACTGGCCTTCTGGCCGGATGGCTATCTGCGCACGGGTGATATCGGCTATATAGATGAGCAGGGTTTCGTATTCCTGGTGGATCGGAAAAAAGACATCATTCTGGTGTCCGGCTTCAATGTCTATCCCAACGAAATCGAAGACGTGGTGGCTACGCATCCCGGTGTTCGCGAAGTCGCCGCAGTGGGCGTGCCGGACGAGCGTTCCGGCGAAGCCGTCAAACTGTTCGTGATCCGCAAGGATCCCTCCCTGACCGCCGAAACATTGATCGCCTATTGTCGCCAGCAACTGACAGGCTACAAGATTCCCCGCCACGTCGAGTTCCGCGAAGACCTGCCACGTACCAATGTTGGCAAGATCATGCGTCGCAATCTTCGGTGACCCTGTTGTTCTGTTGTTGAGCGCGTTGGTGAGTGCGGTGCCAATTCAGTGAGGCAGCTCTCTGTCAGCAGGGAGCCTCTGAATGGACATCCCCCGAAACCGTGGGTAGTTCAGTGCCTCACGCGGCAGCGCGTTCAAACGCCTCCGGACTGATGCTGCTCAGGGGCATACGGCGGATGGCTGCATGAGTGGATCAGAAAAATGTCATGTTGGCTGTCATCAGTTTGACATGTTGGAAACAGTGGTGCTATAGTCTCGCTCCTTCGCAGTTCAGACAGACCAGACCTTGAGGCAAACGCCCAGGTGGTTGTGGGAAGTGC